>DASYES010000653.1:0-3683 GCA_036498885.1 Pseudonocardia sp. | reverse complement strand
CCCTCATGGAAGTTCGTCTCGCCGCCGTAGCCGATCCAGCGCGCGATGGGGAGCAGGAAGTCGATCCCGACCTCGTCGGCGAGCCGCGCGAGCCGCAGGTTGTCATCCCAGCTTCCCGACCACCGGTCGGGCACGGTGGTGACGGCCATTCCTGAGGAACAGTTCGCGGAGAACAGGCCCAGCTTGAACGACTTGCCGTCCAGGATCGCCTTGCTCACAGGGTGCCTCCTCGGGCCGAACGGGGGGTCCGGTGCTGATAGCTCTCCACCGCGCGGGCGGTCGCGGGATCGGCGAACAGGTCGCCGAACACGTCGACGCTCGTACTGACGCTGGTGGTGACCCCATGGTTCAACCACGTCTCGAAGAGCGACTTCTGCGCCGCGATCACCTGCGGCGTGTGCCCGGTCAGCTTCTCGAGCATCGCCAGGGTCACCGCCCGCAGCCGCTCGGGGTCGGCCACCCGGTTGGCGAACCCCGGACCGAACGCCTCGAGGTCGTACACGTCGCCGGTGAGGATCATCTCGCGTGCCCTGGACAGGCCGACGAACGCGGGCAGCAGCGCGGCGTCGGCCACCGACGGGATCCCGAGCTTCACCTCGGGGAGCCCGAGCCGGACAGCAGGGTGCGCAATCCGGATGTCACAGGCGAGTGCGAGCTCGAGCGCCGCGCCGAGGCACGCCCCGTTGAGCATCGCCACCGTCGGCACCGGGCTGAGTCGGACGGCACGCAGGAAGTCGGCCACTCTCGCGATCAGCCGCCGCGCGGTGATCGGCGTGAGGCCCCGGAACGCGTCGAGGTGCATCCCGGCGGAGAACGTGCGCTGGCCCGCGCCGGTGAACACGATCGCCCGGACTCCCTCACCGAGATCGCGAACGGCGTCGGCGACGCGATCCAGGTCCTCGACGTGGAGGGCGTTGGCGGCCTCGGGCCGGTTGAAAGTGATCCAGCGGACCCGATCGAGGTCGGCGACGGTCGGCAAGCCCATGAGGTCCCTTCGTTCGAGAGCGTCCCGCTCACGGCCCGGACCGGTCCGATCCTGTCAGTGGACGGTCCTCGATGGCGCCGATCAGTCCGGTTCGACAGGAGAGTCCCAGTCGATGTGGTGGTCACGGATCCAGTCGCGGTCGCCCTGGCCGCGCTTGCGCGGCTGCGTCTGGCGGCTGCTCAGTGCGGCCGCGGCTTCCACCAGCCGTTCCACCCGGGGACGGCGCAGCGCCTCGTAGGTGGCGAACGCGCGCGGCACGTCGGGCACATCGCGCAGGCATTTCGCGAGCACCACGGAGTCCTCGATTGCCATCGACGCGCCCTGGCCCGCCGATGGTGAGGCCGCATGGGCGGCATCGCCTGCGATCGTCATCCGGCCGCGATGCCACATGGGCACGGTGGCGATGTCGTAGTCGTTGTGCCCGACGATCCGGTCGGTGGCCGCGACGACCTCCGCGGCCGGGCCGCCGTCACCACTGAAGACATCGACGAGCCGGTCACGCCACCACTGCGTCGTCATGCCGGCCTGCTCCGCCTTCGTCAGCTGCGGGGCGGGCACCCTGGCGAACCACCACAGCCCACCCCGCGGGGCCCCGATGACGCCGAAGAACGCGCGACGACCACGGACCATCCGATACGTGTCGGCCGGCACCGCGGCCGGCACCGCGGTGCTGAAGCCGTAGACGATGTGCTGGCCGGTGTATCGCGGCGCAGGCGCGTCCGGGTCGAGGAGCCCACGCGTCACCGACCACACGCCGTCGGCACCGACGAGCAGGTCACCGTGGGCGTGGCTGCCGTCGGCGAACACGGCGCACACCTGCCCGTCCGACGTGGTGGCGTCGACGAGCCGGCGACCGCGTGCAACCCGCACCCCGCGCCGCTCGGCCTCGTCGAGCAGCACCCGGTAGAGCGCGGAGCGCAGGAACGTCCTGGGCACCAGGTCATGTCTGTCGGCGCCGGTCAGCGGGCCTTCACCGACCTTCGCGCCGTCGGCGTCATAGACCTCGATACGGCGCGCCGGCTCACCCGCTGCCGCGACCGCGCCGTCGAGCCCTACGGCCGCGAGCGCGTCCATGCCGTTGACACCCAGGGTGAGAAAGGCGCCGACGTCGTCGGCGGGGGTCGGGTACGCCTCGAAGACAGTGGAGCCGATGCCGGCCTTGTGCAGCGCCACCGCGGTGACCGCGCCGGCGATGCCCCCTCCGATGATCACAGCGTGCGTCATGATCCTCCCGGCCGTGACAGTAGCGCCGGTGCTCCGCTGCGGCGCTCGACACCTTTTCCGCGGATCGTCTCAGGTCTCGTCCTTGCCGGGCGGGGCACGCGGTCCACCGCTACCACGCGCGGGGTCGACCAGCCACCCGCCGAGCTCGTGCCCGTCGATCGACAGCTCGTCATCGGGGTCGCCGGCCCGCGCCGCGAGCTCCGCGTCCAGCAACCGAACGGTCGGCCCGGACGCCACCGCATCACCCGGCTCATCCCCGGTCAGGCCGATCGCGAGGGCCACCCGAGGCGACCGGGTAGAACGGCAGAACAGCCCGCACCGCTGTCTCGAGCCGCCGGCCGGCGCCCGACGTCGCTGTGAGACTCGGCGATCCATCCAGGAGCTCGGCGAACGCTTCGACCGCGGAGCGCTGGTCAATGGCGAGCACGCTCGTACGGTCGAGGTCGGCCAGGATCCGGCGTGTGCGATCCGGCATGTCGTAGCGGAACCCGGAGTTGGAGCGGCCGCTCCGATCGGGCTGTGCCCGGACGAGCCTCAGCGCCACGAATGCCTTCAGCCGCAGATGCATGGCCGAGCGGCCGATCCCGGGCGTGCGCTCGACGAGCTCTGCAGCAGTGACACCGCCTGGGGCCGCCGCAACCGTCTCGAGCGTGTCTCGCAGTGAGTTCGCCGGCCTGGCGGAGCCGGCGGCCACGAGCGGGTTGCCCGGAGCGGCCCGGACGGCGTTGATCGCGGCCTCGACCTCTGCCGTCACAGAGGAGTGCGGCATCAGGCCCAGTCGCCTGTCGAACAGGAGCGCGAGCTGCTCGATCGCGCGCCGGTAGGCGATGCTCTCGATGGGCTGAGGATCGTCGAGATCGGCGAGTAGCCGGCGGGTGTGGTCCGGCAGCGTGAAGAGCCGTCCGCTCCAGTCACTGCGACCCATCTGAGTATCGGGGCCGATCCGGACGAGGTCCCAGCGCACGAGCGTCCCGAGCCGTCGTCGCATCGACGAAGGCCGGATTCCCGGAACCATCTCGACGAGATCCGGGCCGGTCAGCCCGCCTCCGGCGCCGATGAGGCCGAGAATCCCCCGAACCGAGCCTTCCACCGTGGACAGTGGCCCGTACCGGATCGCACGCACGCGTTCGATGGCGATGGCGAGCCTGGTCGTCTGCCTGGCGGCGGGCCGCAGGTCGGACGGCTCCAGGAACAGGCGGCCGAGCTCCTGCAGGGCCGTCCCGTCGCCGGGGCGAGGGGTGTCGAGCTGCCGCAGGAGCCGCCTGGCCTGCCCGGTGAGCCGGTACGTCGTCCCGGGACGACCGTCGCTCCCCTCGCTGCGAACCTCACGGACGAGCTGCCAGCTCACGAGCGCCTGCAGCCGGGTCCGCAGCCCTCTGCCCCGCCGGATGACCGCGCCCGGCACCACACGGCTCAGCTCGGTGATCGTGAGGCCGTCCGGGGCGGCGCGCAGCGCGTCGAGGAGCGCACGCGG
>DASYES010000652.1:0-4836 GCA_036498885.1 Pseudonocardia sp. | reverse complement strand
ACTGCGCGAGCAGCGAGGCACCCTGGCCCGCCGCGGCTCGCTGCGGATGGCCGCGGTCGTTGTCGGTGGGCGCCCGCCACAGGTCCAGGCGGAGCCCGTCGGCAGGCAGGTCCCCGATCCGGCGCAGTGCACCGTCGGCATCGAGCTCCGCGGGCCCGACGAGAAACCCTCTACTGTGGACGGTTGCCCTCCACCGTGCGGGCACACCGACCGGCGGCACCGGCGCAGCGGGCGTGACGAGCAGCTGGCCCTGGCCGACGACATGCCCGGCAGACGCCCACGGCTCGTCGGCGGCGAGCTCCGCCCGGACGGTCAGCCAGCTCTCGCCAGTGGTGAGCGGCAGCTCCGGAACCTCCAGCACCGCCGTCTCCCCCGGATCGAGCGCAGCGGTGGGAAACTCCCCTTTGGCGATCTCCGTTCCCTCGGTCTCCAGCGTCCAGCGCAGGGTCACGTGGGTGAGGTCGCGGACGTCGTACCGGTTGGTGACGGCGATGCCCGGGCCGGCCACCGCAGCGATCCGGACCGGGGCGATCACGGCGGCCAGCTCCAGCAACCCGGGCGACGGCGTGCGGTCGGGGAACAGCAGCCCGTCGGCGATGAACGTGCCGTCGTGCAAGCGTTCGCCGAAGTCACCGCCGTAGCCGAAGAACTCGATGCCGTCAGCGATGCGGGTGCGCAGACCGTGGTCGATCCACTCCCACACGAAACCGCCGTGGCAACGTGGGTAGCGCTCGAACAGCGCCTGGTACTCGGCGAGGCCGCCCGGCCCGTTGCCCATGGCGTGCGCGTACTCGCACAGCACGAACGGCAAGGTGCGCCTGCGCGCGTCGGCGGCCGGATCCGGATGCGGTTCCTCGGTGCGGCGCCCGATCTGCTCCACCTCGGACGGTGGGGCGTACATCCGGCTGTACACGTCGGAGTTCACGGCGGAGCGGTCGTGCTCGTAGTGCAGCGGGCGGGAGGGGTCGATCGTCCGGATCTCCGCAGCCATCGCCGCGAGGTTGACTCCGCTACCGGCCTCGTTGCCCAGCGACCACATCACCACCGAGGGATGGTTGCGGTCGCGGTACACGCTGCGCCGGGCGCGGTCCAGGTACGCCGCGCGCCAACGGGGGTCGTCCGACGGGTTGTTCCGCCACTCGACCAGGACGAACCCGTGGGTCTCGAGATCGCACTCGTCCACCACGTAGAGGCCGTACTCGTCGCACAGCTCGAGGAAGCGTGGATGCGGCGGATAGTGGCTCGTCCGCACCGCGTTGACCCCGTGGCGCTTCATCAGGAGCACGTCGGCGAGCATCGTGGCCTCGTCCACGGCGCGGCCGGTGTCGGGGTGGAACTCGTGGCGGTTGACCCCGCGGAACAGCAGCCGCCGGCCGTTGACGCGCAACTCGCCGTCCTCGATCGAGGCGGTGCGGAAGCCGATCCGCAGCGGCACCCGCTCCGTGGCCGTCGCCAGCTCGCCGTCGTAGAGCCGCGGCACCTCGGCCGACCACGGCTCCACGCCGGACAGCCTCACCTGCTCGCCCGCGGGCGCGTCGACGCCCAGCTCAGGCACCCGCAACCGCGCCGGCGCTCCCCCGCCGGTGACCGCGTCCACGCGCAGCTCGCCCGTCCCGGTCGCGGAGCTGAATCCGGCGTGCACGGCCACGTCCGTGATCCCGCCCTCGGGACGGGCGAGCAGGGCGGTCTCGCGGAAGATCCCGGACAGCCACCACATGTCCTGGTCCTCGAGATAGCTACCGGCCGACCACTGCTGGACCCGCACTGCGAGCAGGTTGCGGCCCGGCCGCAGCACGGCGGACACGTCGAACTCCACCGGCAGCCTGCTCCCGGTGGACCAGCCCACCTCGGTGCCGTTGACCCACACCTGCACCCGCGAGTCCACGCCCTCGAATCGCAGCACCGTGGTGCCCGCCGGCCAGTCGGCCGGCAGCTCGACCCAGCGCCGGTACTCGCCCGTCGGGTTCTCCAGCGGCACCCGCGGCGGATCGACGGGAAAGGGGTAGGCGACGTTGGTGTAGGCCGGGCTGCCGTGGCCGTGGAGCTGCCAGTGCGCGGGCACCGGCAGGTCCGTCCAGCTCCTGTCGCTGCCCTCGTCTGCCGGGTCGGCGCCCGTGTCTGCGCGCGGGAACAGCCGGAACCGCCACGACCCGCAGAGATCCAGCCGGGGTGCGTCGGAACGGAACCAGGCTCGCGGCTCCAGCGCGTGCGCCGAGGGCTCGTACGGATCCGGCGTCATCGGCAGGTATCCCTTCAGCGGGTCGTCGTCCGCGACGTGATCTCCGATTCGGCGGACAGGTGTGGCGTCAGGCACGTGGGATGCAGAAGTCGAAGTCGCAGCCTCGGTCGGCCCCCGTGACGTGCTGGTGGAACAGCTTGCGGTACCCGGTCGTCGGGCCCGCCGGGGACGCCGGCAGCTCCGCCCGGCGGCGGGCCAGCTCCGCGTCGTCGACGAGCAGATCGAGGCTCGCCTCGCTGACCGACAGCCGGATGCGGTCCCCCGTCCTGACCAGCGCGAGCGGACCACCGATCGCGGCCTCGGGCGTGACGTGCAGGACGATCGTGCCGTACGCGGTGCCGCTCATTCGCGCATCGGAGATGCGGACCATGTCGCGCACGCCTTTGCGCGCCAGCTTGGCGGGAATCGGCAGGTAGCCCGCCTCGGGCATCCCCGCTCCGCGCGGGCCGGCGTTCTGCAGCACGAGCACGTCCGACTCCGTCACGTCGAGGTCCGGGTCATCGACGCGCTCCGCGAGGTCCTCCAGCGACCGGAACACCACCGCGCGTCCGGTGGTCTCGAACAGCGCCGGATCCGCGGCGGACCGCTTGATCAGCGCGCCGTGGGGCGCCAGCGACCCGCGCAACCACACCAGCCCGCCCTTGTCCCGGCTCGGTTCCGCCGCCGTCCGTACGACGCTGCGGTCGACCCAGTCGGGCCCCTCCCCCAGCACCTCCCCGAGGGAGGCGCCGGTGACGGTGAGCGCGGACAGGTCCAGCAGGTCCCGCAGTTCGTGCAGTACTGCCGGGAGTCCGCCGGAGGCGTGCAGGTCCTCCATGTAGTGCGCGCCCGTCGGCTTGAGCTCGACGAGCACCGGCGTCGTCTCGCTGAGCGCGTTCAGCTCGTCCGGATCGATCCGGATCCCCAGCCGCCCCGCCATCGCCGTCAGGTGGACCAGGGCATTCGTCGAGCCGCCGATCGCCAGCAGCACCCGCAGCGCGTTGCGGACCGACGCCGGGGTGACCACCTGGTCCGGCGTGCGCCCTGCTGCGGCGATCTCTACCGCGGCCGTGCCGGTCGCCTCTGCGATGCGCAGGCGGTCGGAGTGCACGGCAGGTGCGGTGGCGCTCCCCGGCAGCGCCATCCCCAGCGCCTCGACGACGCACGCCATCGTGCTGGCGGTGCCCATCACCGCGCACGTGCCCGCCGTGGTGGCGAGGTTCCGCTCGACCTCCGCGATCTCCTCGGCACTGACCTCACCGCCGCGGTAGTTCGCCCAGAACCGGCGGCAGTCGGTACAGGCGCCGAGGCGTTCCCCGTGGTAGCGGCCGGTCGACATGGGCCCGGTCACCAGCTGGACGGCCGGGCGTCCGGCGGAGAAGGCGCCCATCAGCTGCGCCGGGACGGTCTTGTCGCAACCACCGACCAGGACAACGGCGTCCATGGGCTGCGCCCGTACCATCTCCTCGACGTCCATCGCCATCAGGTTGCGGAACATCATCGCCGTCGGAGTCAGGAATCCCTCCCCGAGCGACACCGTCGGGAACTGCATGGGCAGACCACCGGCCGCGGTCACACCGCGCACAACCGACGCGACCAGCTCCGGCATCGCCCGGTGGCAAGGGTTGAAGTCGCTCGCCGATGTGGCGATGCCGATCACCGGTCGATCAAGCGAATCCGGCGCGCGGCCCGTCGAGTGCAGGAACGTTCGGCGTAGGTAGCGGGAGAACTCACGGTCGCCGTAGTTCGTCAGGCCGCGGTACAGCCCGGTCTCCTCAGTCATCGCTTCCTCTCCGGCGCTGCTTCCTGCAGCACGACACCCGGGGCACGGCGCAGGTGCTCGGCGAGCAACTCGAGCATGCGCGGCGGGATCACCCGTGCGGGCGGCCGCACTGCGTCGTGCCGGATCAGCCCGCGCAGCACCAGGCTGTGCTTGCGCAGCCCGAGCGCGATTCCCTGCTGGAACTCGAAGTTCACGAGCGGCAGGTACTCTCGCCAGACGTCACGAGCGTTGCCGAACCCGCCGGACCGATATGCCGCGACGCAGGCGAGCAAACCCTCGGGTACCGAGAAGCCGGTCATCGCACCTGCCGCGCCGACGGCGAGCTCGTCGAGCAGGCACGTGCCGCCGAGCCCGCCGAACACGGGAACCTCGACCCCCGCGACGAGCTCGGCCACGGCGGGCGGGCTGGGCGAGGACTCGGACTTCACCGCCGTCACCGCTGGTACTCGCCGGACGGCGTCGACCAGGTCGCGTGCAGCGATCGAGACACCGCTGACGACCGGGTAGTCCTGCACGACGATTCCCTGTCCCGTCCGGTCGGCGACCGTCGCCAGGTGCCGAGCGAGCTCGTTCGGATCGGGGGACGCGACCTGCACCATCAACCCTGCCAGCCGCCCGTCCACCAGATCGAGCACGTTGTCCGCCTCGGCGCAGGCCGCCTCGGTCTCCAGCGCGCTGACCCCGACCACCAGCGGCAGCTGCGGGTCTGCCGCCACGACCGTCTCCACGACGGTCCGCCGCTCACCGGGCGTGAGCCGGGCCGCCTCGCCGAACACACCGAGCACGGTGAGCCCGGTGGCGCCGATCCGTGCGTAGTGCTGCACCTGGCGGGCGA
>DASYES010000651.1:0-4464 GCA_036498885.1 Pseudonocardia sp. | reverse complement strand
CTACTTCAGCACCACGCCGGAGAACATCGGCTGGCAGAAGTAGCGCCTCTGCGTGGATACGAGAGCACTCGTATCCACGCAGAGGGACGTCAGCCGGACATCGTCAGATCGGCGATCCGCGCGCGATGGGAGTCTGCGTCGCCGTACTGGCCCGCCAGCCGCTTGGCGCGCTTGTAGAAGAAGTGCGACTCGTGCTCCCACGTGTACCCGATACCGCCGTGGTACTGGATCATCGCTGCCGTCGATCCGATGGCGACATCGCTCGCCTTGGCCTTCGCCACGGAGACGGCGAGCGGGGCGTCGGCCAGCCCGGTGTCCACGGCGTGGGCGGCGTACAGCACGGCGTGCTCGGCCATGGTCACGCCGATGTGCAGGTCGGCCAGCACATGCTTGATCGCCTGGAACGACCCGACGGGCACACCGAACTGCTGCCGTTCACGGTCGTAGGCGACCGTGCGGGAGAGTGCCTAACGCGCGATCCCGGTCAGGTCGGCGGCCACGAGCACGGTGGCCCGCGCCGCGAGCTCGTCGAGCACCTCCGCGCTCGCCCCCGGCAACGGCTCGCCCGCGCCGGCCTCGACCGAGGCCAGCCGCACGGTGCCGTCATAGGAGCCCTGCCGGGTGGCGGACCCACCGTGCACGAGCGTGAGCCCGTCGCCGGAGCGCGCAACGACGACATCCGCGATCTCGCCGTACTCCACGGTGCGGAGCACGCCCGGCGCGGTGCCGCGCAGGGTCAGGGCTCCGACGGCGTCACCGACGGCGAGCCGCGGCAACCAGGAGGCTCGCTGCTCGTCCGACCCGGCCAGCCGGATCGCCTCCGCGGCGAGCACGGTGCCCCGCCACGGCCCGGGCGCCACGCCTGCCCCGAGCGCACGGGCGATGACCTGCGCCTCCACCAGCCCGAGCCCGAGCCCGCCGTGCTCCTCGGGCACGAGCACCGCCAGCCAGCCCTGCTCGGCCGCGGCCTTCCACAGTGACGCCGGGTGCCCGTCGCCGTCGGCGTCCTCGACGACGGTCCGGACGGACTCGAGGTCGAACCGGTCGGCGAGGTAGCCGCGCACGGCGTCGCCGAACTCGCGCTGGTCGTCGGTCGGTGCGAAGAACATGACCAGCTCCTATCGCGGCAGGCCGAGCACGCGCTCGGCGGTGATGTTGCGCTGCACCTGCGAGGACCCGCCCCAGATCGTGACCGACCGCGACCACATCGACTGGCCGTGGAAGGGACGGAGATCCAGGTCGTCGACGGAATCGAGGGTGGCGTCCTCACCGACGATGTCGTCGAAGACCTCCCAGAGATCCTGGAACGTCTCGGACCACTGCAGCTTCGTCATCGAGGCCTCGAACCCGAGGTCACGCCCCTGCTCCACCTGCGTCAGCACGTGCATGGCGTGCAGCCGCAGGCACTCCAGCTCGACGAGGACGCGTGCGAGCTTGTCACGCACCACCGGGTCGCGGTCCCGGCCCAGCTTCTTCGCGACCTCGACGATCTCGTCGTACTGACGGCGGAACTCCGTGTACTGGGCGATGCCGGACGCGCCGCGCTCGAAGGAGAGCAGGAGCATCGCGGTGCGCCAGCCGTCCCCGATCTCCCCGAGGCAGTCGGTCGCAGGCACCCGCGCCTCGGTGAAGAACACCTCGCCGAACTCGCTGGCCCCGCTCATCTGCTTGAGCGGCCGCGCCTCGACGCCGGGCTGGTGCATGTCGATCAAGAGCATCGAGATGCCGCGGTGCTTGGCGGAGCCCGCCTCCGTGCGCACCATCGTGAAGATCTTGTCGCCGTGAACGGCGTTGGTGGTCCACACCTTCTGGCCGTTGACCACGAAGTCGTCGCCGTCGCGCACGCCCTTCGTGGACAGGGCTGCGAGGTCGGAACCCGCGCCCGGCTCGGAGAAGCCCTGGCACCAGATCACCTCGTTGCGCAGCAGCGGACCGATGATCTCCTTCTTCTGCGCGTCGGTGCCGATCGCCATCACGGTGGGGGCGAGGAACGAGAGGCCGAGCGGGTTGACGGTGCGGGGAGCGCGCGCCAGCACCATCTCCTCGTCGTAGATCGCCCTCATGCCGGGGGTTCCGCCGCGGCCGCCGAACTCGGTGGGCCACTCGATGCCCGCGAAACCCGCGAGCGCCTTGTCGCGCTCCCAGTCGCGACGCAGCCGGAAGCTCTCGTCGCCGTCGAGGTTCTCCCAGAACCCCGGGCGCTGCCACTCCTCCGGGATGCTCGCCCGCAGCCAGGACCGCAGCTCGCTGCGGAACGCCTCCTCCGCTGCGGTGTAGGTCAGGTCCATGCGCTCTCCTCGTCGCCGGATCAGGCTGGGACCACCTTGGCATACCGACGAGTAACCGGCGTACCCGTCATCCCCGCGAACCGCGGAGTCACTGGAGTTCCTCTCCTGTTGCGGCCAGGAACTGGCCGCTGTGGCGGAGACGCTCAGCCGGAGGCAGATCCGCGGTCCACGCGACCGATCACGCAAGGAGACGCGCATGGCGACGACCGTTCCCGGCGGCAAGTCCACGGTCACCCCCTACGTCGCGGCCAAGGGGGCAGCGGCGTTCCTCGACTTCGTCGAGCAGACCTTCGGCAGCGGCACCGGCACCGGCACCGCGCTGCGCGTGCTGAACCAGGACGGCACGATCGGCCACGCGGAAGTGACGATCGGCGACTCGGTCGTCATGGTGTTCGACGCGCGGCCCGAATGGCCCGACATCCCGAGCCTCCTCAGCGTCTACGTCGATGACGCCGACGAGGTCGTGGCCCGAGCCCTCGATGCGGGAGCGGTGGTCGTCACCGAGGTGACGACGTCGAGGATCATCGGCGACCGTGGCGGGCGCATCAAGGATCCGGTGGGGAACATCTGGTGGATCCAGACGCACCTGGAAGACGTTCACGAGGCAACCATGCGCGAGCTGTTCGCCGATCCCCGGGAGTCCGAGACGATGCGGCACGCGCAGGAGTCGTTCGCCGCGGAGATGCGACGCCGGCTCTGAACGCCGCCCGGGTTGACGGTGGGTGAGCACGAATGCAACGGCGAGTACGCTCCGCACATGCGCACTGAGCGTGTCACAGTGAGCCTGCCGGCCGAACTGGTCACCGAGGCCCGCAACGCCGTGCAGCGCGGGGCAGCCAGGAGCATCTCGGCCTACATCGCCGAAGCCGTCTCCGCACGCCAGCTCCGCGACCGGTCCCTCGCCGCGCTCGCCGATCTCTACGGTGGTCCGCCCCCACCCGCCGAGCTGGCCGAGGCGCGGCGGACGCTGCGCCTGGTGCCGCCGGCAGCTGCTGTCTGATGGGCGCTCCACACCGGAGTGGCGCCTTGGCGGGCGCCGCATGATCGGCGGACGCGTGCTCGACACCACCGCGCTGGCCGCCTTCGCCATCGGAAGGCCCGTCTACGTCCGGGCGCTCGTGTGGGCCGCGGTCGAGGAGAACATCGTGCTCGCGGTGCCGAGCGCCGCACTCGGCCGGGCCTGGGCGCTGCTCGAGCCCGAGCACCATGCGGCCCTGCAGGTGCTGCTGGACCTGCCCAACACGGTGATCGACGAGCTCGGCCCGGCCTCCGCCCTGGAGTCCGGGCTGCTGCTGGCCGCATCCGGGCACGACGACATCGTCGCCGGGCAGGTGGCGGCCAGCGCCCGTCGCCGTGGCTGGCCCGCCGTCACCGGCGAACCCGCCACCCTCCGCAAGCTCGACACGTCGGTGACGATCGAAGAACTCCCCTAACCCCGCGAGTCGCCCGTTTCCCGCGCGCGAGTCGCCCGACTTCCGTGCGCGAGTCGCCCGGTTCCGACGGCCGAGTCGGCCCCGCTAGTCCGCCGTGAGGCGGGTTCCGAGGCGCTTCAGGGACTCCTCGTCCAGGCCGTTGGCCTTCAGCCACCCGGCCGCTCCACCCGTCCCGTTCGTGCCGTGATCCGCGTCGAGCCGGGCGAGCACGGTGGCCATCGCATCGGCCCGCGGGAAGTGCCGCGCGATGTCCTCCGGCATCGGCTCGCCCGACGCCGTGGTCCACCGGCGGAAGAGTGCCTCCACCTGCTCGGCGGAGAGCGCGTAGTCGGCCACCACCGCATCGCGCTCGACGCCGATCGCGTCCAGCACCAGCGCCACGAACACCCCGGTGCGGTCCTTCCCCGCCGCGCAGTGCACCAGCGCCGGCCCTGCATCCGGGTCGGCGAGCAACCGCACTGCGGCGACGACGTTCTCGCCACGGTCGGACAGGTAGCCGAGGTAGTTGCGTACCAGCGGGTCGGTGTCGTCGTCGGTCTCGGGAAGCGTGCGGCCCTGCTCGGGGAGGAAGTTGAACGCCACCGTCTCGACGCCGGCGCGGGCGACGGCCGTGGGCCCGTCCTGCTCGATCTCCCGGGGGGTGCGCAGGTCCAGCACGAGCTTCAACCCGACGACGTCGACGAGGTGGCCCACGTCGGCCGAGGTGCAGTAGTGCAGCGACGCGCTGCGCAACAGCATCCCTG
>DASYES010000650.1:0-1758 GCA_036498885.1 Pseudonocardia sp. | reverse complement strand
CGTTTGCATGTGTCATTTGCAGTTCCCCGACACTCTCGCCACCCCTCGTCACCCACCTCTGACACCTACGCCGTCACACTCATCAGTGCGATGTACGCCCTCCCCACGCTCTACAAGGCTCGCAACCTGCCGACCAAGCGTCCCGTGTGCGCGATCTGTGTCGATCGCACCGAAGGGCGCACCGAGGAGATCCGCCTCGGCTATCGCGTCACCGTCTGGCTCTGCCCGGGCCACGCGTCAGAGGCGTTCCAGACGAAACGCAGCGGCCGAGATTTCGTGCGGACGCTGATGGGCGTGTGGCAGGCCAATGGCTGCATGACCCGGGCCAGGCATCGTGCCCTGGATGCGCATTTGAACCAGCTGCGCGCCCACCGACCACGCCAAAGGCCAGGCAGCTACGCCTGGCCAGACCTGCGACGCCGCCTCGAGGCGCACTACGCCCACGGCGCGCCACCCGCCGATCCGACCGACCACGCCTGCCACACCTGCGCAGCCCACAGTCCCAGCCGCCGCACCCTCCAGCGCTGGCACGCCGAGCGGCGCTGGCTCAACCGCCCTCCCTGACGTCCGCTCGGCGCTAGCGCCGCCGCTTTCGCTTCGCCCCGGCCGACCCCGCGCCGGCCTTCGCCGGTCCGGGCGCAGGCTTCGCCGGCCCGTCGGCCGGCGTCGTCCACACCGACCGGCCCGTCTGCGCGCGGATCACGGCCAGGAGCGACTCCTCGTCGGCGGTGCGCAGGAACTCGGCCGCCGTCGGGTCGACGTCGGTCAGCGTGATCGCGAGCAGCTCGCCGCGGCGCCCGTAGTCGGCGACCGCCTGGGGCGACAGCCGGCGGCTGCGGGCCGTCCGGCCCTCGCGCAGGCGCACGAAGCCGGACCGCGACTCGGGGTCGTAGCGCACGTTGAGCATGTGCTCACCTTACCGTCAGGCGGGCCATGCGGACGGGGGCGCGCGGCGCTCGTTCAGCGACACCCACCAGCGGATCGTGAGCAGGCCGAACACGAACCCGCCGATGTGGGCGTAGTAGGCGACGCCGCCGCCCGCGCTGCCCACCTGCACCACGCCGGCCGAGTAGATCTGCAGCACGATCCAGCCGATCAGGAACAGCACGGCGGGCAGCGGGAAGAAGAAGATCGGCGGGATGTAGGTGATCACCGACGCCCGCGGGTAGAGCACGAGGTAGCCGCCGAGCACCGCGGCGATCGCACCCGAAGCCCCGATGTTGGGGACCTCCGAGCTCGGGCCGGTGAGGAACTGGAGCGCCGCGGCCGCCACTCCGCCGAGGAGGTAGAAGACGAGGAACCGGCGGCGGCCGACTCGATCCTCGATGTTGTTCCCGAAGATCCACAGGAACAGCATGTTGCCGAGCACGTGCTCCCAGCTGCCGTGCATGAACATGGCGGTGAAGACGCTCGCGAGCACCGGCACGTGGTGGACGCGGGCGTACACCGGCCGGTTGTCCTCGAACCCGAGCAGGACCGAGTCGTCGCCGTGCGCGCACCGGTCGCGCACCTCGCAGGGGACGAAGCCGTACTCGGCCGTGACGGCGGTGAACCCCTGCACCTTGAGCGGGACACCGAGGTTCGTCGGCAGCCGCTCGCTGGGCACGTTCTGGGCCCAGACGAAGATCGCCAGGTTGGCGACGATCAGCGCCACCGTCAGGATCGGGAGGCGCCGGGTGGGGACGTTGTCCTTGAGCGGGATCATCCCGGCCGGTGCAGGGCGGCGACCGGGTCGGGTCGCTCCGCTCTGGCGGCGGC
>DASYES010000649.1:0-2140 GCA_036498885.1 Pseudonocardia sp. | reverse complement strand
ACCGTGGCGGGCCACTGGTGGAAGCGTCGAACGAGCGAACATTCATGCCTCGGATGGGCCCATTCCGATTGCCGGTGAATGGCCTAACGTCCCGGGTGTGCGCATTGGCCTGCTCACCCGCGAGTACCCCCCTGACGTCTACGGAGGAGCCGGCGTGCACGTCGAGCACCTCGTGCCGGCGCTGCGCGAGCTCGTCGACGTCGACGTGCACTGCTTCGGCGAGCCGCGCGCCGGCCGGCCGGACACGTACGCGCACGAGGTGCCGAGCGGGCTCACTGGAGCGAACCCCGCCCTGCAGACGCTCGGCGTCGACCTGTCGATGGTCGCGGCCCTCTCCGAGGTCGACCTCGCCCACTCCCACACCTGGTACGCCAACATGGGCGGGCACCTGGCGAAGGTGCTGCACGGGGTGCCCCATGTGGTCACCGCGCACTCGCTCGAGCCGCGCCGGCCGTGGAAGGCCGAGCAGCTCGGGGGCGGCTACCGGCTCTCGTCGTGGGTGGAGCGCACAGCGTACGAGCACGCCGACGCCGTGATCGCGGTGAGCGATGGCATGCGCCGCGACGTGCTCGACTGCTACCCGGCGCTGGACCCGGCGCGGGTGCACGTGGTGCACAACGGCATCGACACCGCCTTCTACCACCCCGATCCCGCGCGCGACGCCGTCCGCGCGGCCGGCGTCGACCCCGACCGTCCGAGCGTGGTCTTCGTCGGGCGCATCACCCGGCAGAAGGGTCTCGTCCACCTCGTGGCCGCGGCGCACGACATCGACCGCGACGCCCAGATCGTGCTCTGCGCCGGAGCCCCGGACACGCCGGAGATCGCCGAGGAGACCGAGAAGGCCGTCGCCGAGCTGAGCGCGGCGCGGTCGGGGGTGGTGTGGGTGCGGCGGATGCTGCCGACGGCCGAGGTGCGCCAGCTCCTCTCGGCCGCCACGGTGTTCGTCTGCCCGTCGGTGTACGAGCCGCTCGGGATCGTGAACCTGGAGGCGATGGCCTGCGGCACCGCCGTGGTGGCCTCGGACGTCGGCGGCATTCCCGAGGTCGTGGCCGACGGCGAGACGGGCCTGCTCGTGCACTTCGACGAGCACGATGTCGAGGAGTTCCGCTCGGGTCTCGCCGATGCGGTGAACACGCTGCTTGCCGACCCGGCGCGGGCTGCGGCGATGGGTGCGGCCGGCCGGGCGCGGGCCGAGCGGCAGTTCTCGTGGGAGCAGGCAGGCGCACGCACGGTGGAGATCTACCAGGGGCTGTAGGACCGCCGTCGTCAGCGCGAGCGGGTGCCGGCGGCGCGCGCCCTGGCCCGGTGCGCAGCCACCGCGGAACGGTTGGCACACGCCGGCGAGCAGTAGCGGCGGGCCGCGTTGCGCGAGGTGTCGGCGAACACCTTCATGCATCCCTCGGCAGCGCAGCGCCCGTGCCTGTCGACGCCGTACTCGGACACGAGCATCGCCAGGGCGAACGCGGTGCTGGCGCGCAACCGGTCCACGACGTCCGCCTCGGGCGGCGAGTAGTGCAGATGGAAGCCCTGTCCGTCATGGTTCGACAGGTGCGGCTCGACCCGGACGTCGGCGAGCAGCGCGTTGACCGCCACGGCGGCCTCCTCGACGTCCGACACGTCGAACACCGTGCGCAGCCGGCGCGCCCACGCACGGAGAGCGGGCTCCACCGATGCCGGCGCTCCGCCTGCGAGGTAGCCGTGCGCCACGAGCACCGACCGCATCCGGTCGGGCGACCCCTCGTCGGCCTCCGGCTCCTCCGCACTTCCCGCGGAGACCTCGTTGACGAGCTCGACGGCCGCGCCCAGCGCGTCACTGCGGTAACCGATGAAGTTCACTGGCCTATTACACCCCACCCGAATCCGCTGTAACCTGTCAAACGAGGATACCTATTACAGGAAGGCGGCGCCGATGCGGTGCGAACGCTGCGGATGGCCGGTCGACGAGGCGGCGATCCTGTCCACCCACTCCACGTCACAGGGGTGGGTGCGCTACCGGCGCTGCGTCTGCGGCACAGTCTCGATCCAGCTCGTCACCCTCGACGGACGGCGCGGCACGCTGGCCGAGTCGGCAGGCAGGTGGTAGACGCAAACAGCACCGGCGGACAGGTGCGGGACCGTTCGCCGGTGCCGTTCGAGAAAC
>DASYES010000648.1:0-5115 GCA_036498885.1 Pseudonocardia sp. | reverse complement strand
CGGTGTGCTGCACGGCAAGCTGCCGCCCGACGAGAAGGACACCGTGATGCGGGCCTTCGAGCGCGGCGAGCTCGACGTCCTGGTGGCCACCACGGTGATCGAGGTCGGTGTCGACGTCCCCAACTCCACCGGCATGGTCATCCTCGACGCCGACCGGTTCGGTCTCTCCCAGCTCCACCAGCTCCGCGGGCGGGTCGGCCGGGGCTCCGCGCCGGGTGTCTGCCTGCTGGTCACCGAAGCGCCTGCGGCAAGCACCGCGCGGGAGCGGCTCGACGCGGTGGCCGGCACCACCGACGGGTTCGAGCTCGCCCGGCTCGACCTGGAGTTGCGCCGGGAGGGCGACGTACTGGGGGCGCTGCAGTCGGGCCGCCGTTCCGGCCTGCGGCTGCTGTCACTGCTGCGCCACGAGGAGGTCATCGCGAAGGCACGGGTCTACGCGGCCGACATCGTGGCCGACGACCCCGGTCTGCGCGACCATCCCGGTCTCGCCGCGCTCGTCGGCGAGACCGTGGGCGACGAGGAGCGCGCTGCCTATCTCGACAAGGTCTGACGCGGCTCGGCTCCGGTAGGACCGGCCCGCTCGTCCGGTCCTACCGGACTGCTGGGCCGTTCGTGCACCATCGCCGCGCGAGTCAGCCCGGGAGCGCTCCTCGTGCCGCGGCGTCCAGGGCAGCTCCGGCCGTCGGGGGAAGGTGGATCACCCCGGCGCGGTCGAGCTTGGCGAGCTCCGAGCGGGCCCGGGAGTAGGCGGCGAGGCGCTCCGGGTCGCTGTCGGAGTCGCGAGCGGTGGTGAGCAGCTTGATCACGCGCTCCACGGTGGTGCGCTCAGCGGGGGACAGCCCCGAGAGCCGGATACGTTGGGCCGCCTCACGGGCGGCCTGCCATGCGCGTTCGGCCCGATCCACAGCGGCCTCGAACGCGGCGGCGTGCGACGCCGGCGGGAACCGATCGGTGTCGAGGGCCTGGGCCTCGGCGAAGGCGTCGACGAACCGCGCGGTGCTCGGCACGGACACGTCGGCGAGCGCGGGCAGGCGCAGCACCTCCATGGGGTCGCACTCGAACGCGGCGTACGCGGATCGCAGGGCGTGGAACCGGTTGCGGACCTTCCCCCACTCGAGATCGGGGCGGCGTACCGGCCGCGCGGGGGGCGGTGGGGCGGGCACGGGCACACTTCGGTGGCGAAGGGCTGCGTGGCGCCTGCTGCGGTGCACGGCGACGAAGGTGAGCGCGCCGGCCACGAGCAGCGGCGCCGAGCCCGCCACGATCGCCACGCCCAGCACGATGATGCTGAATATCGTCGCCATCGCGAGAGCGCTCGCCCCGCCGGCGATCACCGGTACAGCGAGCAACAGCAGCCAGGGCGATCGCGGATGACGTCCGCCGCTGCGCCGCCTGCGCCTTTCGGCCTGCTCCCGCAGTCGACGTCCCTCCGCGAACGCGGCGGACTGCCCCGGCCGGACTCGTGGCATCACGTCGCACCCTTCGTCGTCACGAACGGCGACGCATCTATACCCGAGGCGACGGCCACGGAGTCCAGATGGTGTCGCACCTCTCCTTAGTACCGAAGGACAGTGCTGTTCGCAGGGTCCGATCGAGTGCCCACAGGTACCGTTCGCCTTCGCATCACCGATCAGCAGGGAGGCGTTGCCGTGTTCAGCAAGGTGCTCGTCGCGAACCGGGGCGAGATCGCGATCCGGGCATTCCGGGCGGCCTACGAGCTCGGCATCTCGACCGTCGCGATCTTCCCGTACGAAGACCGCAACTCTCTGCACCGCGCCAAAGCCGACGAGTCCTACCAGATCGGCGAACCGGGCCACCCGGTTCGCGCCTACCTGTCGGTCGCCGAGGTGATCAACGCCGCGCGGCGGTCGGGGGCCGACGCGATCTACCCGGGCTACGGCTTCCTCTCGGAGAACCCCGATCTCGCCGAGGCGTGCGAGCGCGCCGGCATCACGTTCGTGGGGCCGCCGCCGAGCGTGCTGCACCTGACGGGCAACAAGGCCCGCGCCGTCGCCGCCGCCCGCGAGGCGGGGGTGGCGGTGCTGGACTCGTCCGAACCCTCCGACGACGTCGACACGCTCGTCGCGGCGGCCGAGGAGATCGGGTTCCCGGTCTTCG
Organism: Pseudonocardia sp.; assembly: GCA_036498885.1. Lineage (GTDB taxonomy): Bacteria > Actinomycetota > Actinomycetes > Mycobacteriales > Pseudonocardiaceae > Pseudonocardia. The sequence continues at coordinate 2,997 of DASYES010000648.1, read as the reverse complement.
TCAAGGCGGTGGCAGGCGGCGGGGGCCGCGGGATGCGCCGCGTGCTGGAGCCCGGCGAGCTGCGCGAGGCCATCGAGGCCGCGATGCGCGAGGCGGAGTCGGCGTTCGGGGATGCCACGGTCTTCCTGGAGCAGGCGGTGGTGAACCCACGCCACATCGAGGTGCAGATCCTCGCCGACACCACGGGCGAGGTCGTGCACCTCTACGAGCGCGACTGCTCGGTGCAGCGGCGCCACCAGAAGGTCATCGAGATCGCGCCGGCACCCAACCTCGATCCGGAACTGCGCGATCGGATCTGCGCCGACGCCGTGGCGTTCGCCCGCCACATCGGATACGTCAACGCGGGCACGGTCGAGTTCCTGCTCGACGAGCGCGGCAACCACGTCTTCATCGAGATGAACCCGCGCATCCAGGTGGAGCACACCGTCACCGAGGAGGTCACCGACCGCGACCTCGTGATCGCGCAGCTACGCATCGCATCAGGGCAGACACTCGCCGACCTCCGGATGGCCCAGGAGGACATCGTGCTGCGTGGCGCGGCACTGCAGTGCCGGATCACCACGGAGGACCCGGCCAACGGCTTCCGTCCCGACACGGGCGTGATCGGCGCCTACCGCTCGCCCGGCGGCGCCGGCGTGCGGCTGGACGGCGGCACCACGCACACGGGCGCGGAGATCAGCGCCCACTTCGACTCGATGCTGGTGAAGCTCACCTGCCGCGGTCGCACGTTTCCCGTCGCGGTGCGCCGCGCGCAGCGCGCGGTGGCGGAGTTCCGCATCCGGGGCGTCTCCACGAACATCCCGTTCCTCGCCGCGGTGCTGGGCGACCCGGACTTCCAGGCGGGGCGCGTCACCACGAGCTTCATCGAGGAACGTCCCGACCTGCTCACCGCGCGCCAGCCGGCCGACCGCGGCACCCGCTTGCTCACCTACCTCGCCGAGACCACGGTGAACCGGCCCAACGGGCCGCGGCCCAAGGTCGTCGAACCGGTGGACAAGCTGCCCGTCTGCGACCTCGAGGCGCCAGCGCCCGACGGCTCTCGGCAGCTGCTGCGGGAGCTGGGCCCGAAGCGGTTCGCCGAGCGGCTACGCGCGCAGCAGAACGTTGCCGTCACCGACACCACCTTCCGCGACGCCCACCAGTCGCTCCTGGCCACGCGGGTACGCAGCCGGGACCTGCTGGCGGTCGCTCCGTACGTGGCACGGACCGTTCCGGAGATGTTCAGCCTGGAGTGCTGGGGCGGTGCCACGTACGACGTGGCGCTGCGGTTCCTTGCAGAGGACCCGTGGGAACGGCTGGCGGCGATCAGCGAGGCGGTGCCCAACATCTGCACGCAGATGCTGCTGCGGGGCCGCAACACCGTGGGCTACACGCCCTACCCGCTCGAGGTGACCGATGCCTTCGTCGAGGAGGCGGCGCGCACCGGCATGGACATCTTCCGGATCTTCGACGCACTCAACGACGTGGAGCAGATGCGCCCGGCGATCGAGGCGGTCCGCAACACCGGCACCGCCGTGGCCGAGGTGGCCCTCTGTTACACGGCCGACCTCTCCGACCCCGGCGAGAAGCTCTACACGCTGGACTACTACCTGCGCCTTGCCGAGCAGATGGTCGAGGCGGGCGCCCACATCCTCTCGATCAAGGACATGGCCGGGCTGCTGCGCCCGCCCGCGGCGCGCACGCTGGTCACCGCGCTGCGCGAACGCTTCGATCTGCCGGTCCACCTGCACACGCACGACACGGCGGGCGGCCAGCTCGCCACTCTCGTGGCGGCGATCGATGCCGGGGTGGACGCCGTGGACGCGGCTGTGGCGAGCATGGCCGGAACGACGAGCCAGCCCTCGCTCTCGGCGCTGGTGGCGGCCACCGACCACACCGACCGTCCCACCGGGCTCTCGCTCACCGCGGTGGGAGACCTGGAGCCGTACTGGGAGGCCGTGCGCAAGGTCTACGCGCCGTTCGAGGCGGGGCTGCCCGCGCCGACCGGCCGCGTCTACCACCACGAGATCCCCGGCGGGCAGCTGTCCAACCTGCGCACCCAGGCCGTCGCATTGGGCCTGGGGGACCGGTTCGAGGCCATCGAGGACGCCTACGCGGCCGCCGACCGGATGCTGGGCAGGCTGGTCAAGGTGACGCCCTCGTCCAAGGTGGTCGGCGATCTGGCGTTGCACCTGGTCGGCGCCGGTGTGGATCCGGCGGAGTTCGAGGCCGACCCGGGCAGCTTCGACGTGCCCGACTCGGTGATCGGCTTCCTGCGCGGCGAGCTGGGCGACCCGCCCGGCGGCTGGCCGGAGCCGTTCCGGTCCAAGGCGTTGCGGGGCAGGGCCGAGCCTCGGCAGGTGGCCGAGCTGGCCGACGACGACCGCGCTGAGCTGGCCGACGCCCCCCGCACGGCGTTGAACCGGCTGCTGTTCCCCGCGCCCGCCAAGGAGTTCGAGGCGCACCGCGAGGAGTTCGGCGACACCAGCGTGCTGGACAGCAAGGGCTTCTTCTACGGGTTGCAGGCGGGCGAGGAGTACGGCGTCGACCTGGAGCCCGGTGTGCGGCTGCTGATCGCGCTGGAGGCGGTCGGCGAGGCCGACGAGCGCGGGCTGCGGACCGTGGTGGCCACGCTCAACGGCCAGCTACGGCCGATGCAGGTGCGCGACCTGTCCGTCGCGTCCGATCTGCCCGCTGCCGAGAAGGCCGATCGCCGCGACCCGAACCAGGTGGCGGCGCCGTTCGCCGGCGTGGTCACGCTGTCGGTGGCCGAGGGCGACACGGTGGAAGCGGGCGCGACCGTGGCGACCATCGAGGCCATGAAGATGGAGGCCGCGATCACCGCGTCGCAGGGCGGCACGGTCCAGCGGCTGGCGATCGGGTCCGTGCAGCAGGTCGAGGGCGGTGACCTGCTCGTCGTTCTGGAGTGAACTGCTGGATTCACCGGCATCTCGCGTCGCCAGGTCATACCCTGGGGCGCATGGGCCGAGTGACACTTGAACTCAGCGACGCGACCCT
>DASYES010000647.1:0-11295 GCA_036498885.1 Pseudonocardia sp. | reverse complement strand
GACGAGCTGCGTTCCCGTCTGGACGAGCTGACACATGAGCTGATGGCTGCCCACGCCGCGGCGGATCAGGCAGCCGCGAGTGTGCACGCCTCGTACCGGCGTGACCTGGTGCCGGTGGACCGCCGCCAGGCCCTGGTGGTGTGGCGGCCGAAGCCGCGCCGCGAAGAGAAGCAGACCTGACCGCACCTACCTCTAGGCCACCGCACAGACGTCCTGACGTGTGCGCGGTGGCCACGACGTGTGCGTGGTGGCCCGGTCAGTCCATCGTGAACGGGTCGTACCGGATGCGGTCGAGCGGTGTGCCCGCCACCAGCATCCGCGACACCGTGGAGCGGATCATGGCCGGTGATCCACATACCAGCACGTCGTGGTCGGACCACGCTCCGTAGCGTGTGACGACGTCGGCCAGGGTGCCCCGCTCCGCGCCCGAGCCGCCCTCGTCCTTCTCGACGACGGGGATGACGTCGAGCCAGGTGTTGCTGTAGGAGAGCCGCCGCAGGCTGGGGAAGTCGTACAGGTCGTCCCAGGTGCGGCCGCCCACGAACACCTGGGCGTGAGGCTGCTCCGGGCGCGTGGCCAGGTCCTCGAGCAGGGCCTTGATCGGAGCCATGCCGGTGCCGCCGGTGACCATCAGGAGGTCACGACCGGTGCCGGGTTCGACGTGCATGCGGCCCATCGGCGGTCCGATCCGCCAGGTGTCGCCGATCCGGGAATGGGCGACGATCGCCCGGCTCACCCACCCACCGTCGACGGCACGGACGTGAAACTCCAGGGTGCCGTCGCTCTTCGGGGCGTTGGCCGGGGACAGGTAGCGCCACAGGCGGGGTCGTTGGGGTGTCTCCACGCTCAGGTACTGGCCCGCCCGGTACGGGATCGGCTCGCTGGTCTGCAGCGTGATCACCGCGAGGTCCCAGCCCACGCGTCGGTGATCCACCACCCGTCCGAGCCAGGACGCCGGGCCGCGGTCGGCCTGTGCGGCACTGATCATGGCGTTCGCGACGATTGCATAGGCCTCGGACCAGGCCTTCTGGACCTCCGGCGTCCACGAGGAGCCGGAGTGGTGGCTGATCGTGCCGAGCAGCGATGCCCCCACCGCGTCGTAGTGCTGGGCGAGCACCCCGAACTTGCGGTGGTCGCGTCCGAGCTGTTCGAGGAAGGGCGTGAGGTCGTCGGGCTGATCGACCATCTGGACGACGTGCACGAGCGCCCGCAACAGGCGGCTGCGCTGCACCTCCATGTTGACGGGGAACAGGTCGCGGGTCTGCGGCGCGATCTGAAACAGCGTGCCGTAGAAGTACCGCCCGAGGTCGTCCATGTGCGGCTCGACCAGCGCGAAGCTGGAACGGATGAGCTCGACCATTCTGGACTGCTCGCTGCGGGGCACACCGACGCTGGGGAGGTCGGCAGCGAGCAACTGTTCAGCGGTCATGAATGGCCGACTCTTCCTGCTCGATGATCGGGGACGAGGGAGGGGGGTCCCTGGCCGGGGCAGCCTAACGCTCCGAGAGCGCCTTGGAGACCCTCCGTGCCCGGACCACATCGTGTGGGGCCGAAATGCCTCGTCACCACCGCCGACCGCCCGCCGCACGGGGTGTACAGGATGTGCCGCGCGGACGCGCATGACGCCGGCGGGCGGGTCGGCCGGTGAGCGCCGGGATCAGCCGTGGCGCGGCCGGCGCGCCGTTCTCACGACGATTGCCAGGCCCCCCAGCAGGCCCAGCACCAGCCACACCAGCGCAGCGAACATCCCGGCCCCGGTGATCAGGACTACGGCGAGGAGCAGCACGCAGGCGGCGACGGCTGCGTAAGTCAGGCGCAGCGGCCCGTCCGCCTGCAGCGCTGTCCGGACCACGGGCCGGGTCTGCTTGGGGAGGTCTCGGACGGTCCACCACGTCAGTCCGCCCGCGATCGCCAAGGTGACGGCTGCGGCGATGCGGCCCGACCACGTCGAGTCGAGGGGATCCTCGCCGCTGGCGCCGATGACGGCCACGGTGGCCAGCCCGAGCAACATCCGCAGCCGCCAGGACAGCTGCCAGAGCACCGCTGTGATGGTCTGCATGACCTCGGGCATCCCGGGTGCGAGCATGCCGGCGTCGATGAGCCCGTGCAGAGCCCGGGCGGGGCGGTGCCCCCTGGCGTCGAGGACGGCCAGGTCGTGCCTGGCCAGGGCGTGCTGCGGATCGAGCCGGAGTACCTCCTCGTAGGCCCGGCGGGCCGTCTCCCGGTCCCCGAGGTCGCTGGTGACGTCGGCGAGCAGGAAATGCGACGCCGGCGAGCTCGGAGCGAGCTCCACGACCCGCCGGGCCGCCTGTGCCGCCTCGGGCAGTCGCCCGGCCTGCTTCAACACCTGGGCATACATCGTGGGACCCGGGGTCTCCTCCGGGGCGAGTGTCACCGCCCGGTACGCGGCTTCGACGGCCTCCTCGTGCCTGCCGAGTCCGGAGAGGAGCGCGGCCCGCACCACGTGGGGCCGATCGAACCCCGGAGCGGCGGCCGACGCTGCTTCGGCCGCGGCCAGCCCGTCGACGAACCGCCCGGACTCGTGCAGCACGGCCGCCAGCCCCAGAAGCAGCCCGGGATCGTTCGGGGAGGCAGCGAGCGCCTCGCGCGCCGCCCGCTCGGCGTCGTCGAACCGGCCGAGGAGGCGCAGCTGTTCCATGCGATCGAATGCGGTCGTCACAGCTTCTTGTGCTTCCGCAGGTAGGCCGAGAGGTCGTCGTAATCGCCGTCGGCGTTGGAGAACGCGACGACGTTGCGGGCCGTGGCGAACCACGCTCCGGTGCTCGGCCGGACTTCCTTCACGGCCGCCTCCAGGTCCTTCGTGGTCAGCGCGTGCAGCCGGCCGATCTGCATCGAGAGGGCGAGGGCCCGCTCGGCCGCCGTGGTGCAGACGTGGGCGACGTCGGCCCCGGAGAAGTGCTCGGTGAGCCGCACGATCCGGTCGAGGTCGATCTCGGCCACCGGGCGGTCGCGCAGGTGGTAGCGCAGGATCGCGGCGCGCGCCGGGGCGTCCGGCGGTAGGACGAGCACCATACGGTCGAATCGGCCGGGGCGCCGCAGTGCGCTGTCCACGTCCCACGGGTGGTTGGTGGCACCGAGGGTGAAGACGCCTTCGTTGTTCCCGCCCAGGGAGTCCATTTCGCTCAGCATCTGGTTGACCGTGTTGCGCATGCTGCTGGCGTGGCTGAGCTGCGAGCGTTTCTGGCCGAGGGCATCGAGCTCGTCGAAGAACAGCACGCAAGGAGCGCGGCGCCGGGCCTCGGCGAAGATCCGGGCCATGTTGCGCTCGCTCTGCCCGGTGTACATCTCGAGGACGTCGGAGATGCCGACGGTGAAGAAGTTCGCCCCCAGCTCGCCCGCGACAGCGCGGGCGATGAACGTCTTTCCACAGCCGGGAGGCCCGTACAGGAGCAGGCCGCCCGTGAGGGTCTTGCCGAAGGCCTTGGCGAGCTCCGGGTTGCGCATGGGCCCGAGGAAAGCGAGCTCCAGGCGCTGCTTGACCTCCTCCATGCCGCCGACGTCGGCCAGCCGGACGCCGGGCGCCTCGATGTCCTCGACCACCGGTGACGACTCGCCGTAGGCGAGTACCGGCTCCGGGGTTCCGGCGACCTCTTCCTCGGCGTGCGTCCAGTCGTAGCCCTGCAGCCGGTGCTGCCCCGCTCTGTCGGGGGCTGGTGGCGCCACGTGGGCCGGCTCGGCAGGGGTGGGATCGGCAGGCGTTGGCGCTGCCGCAACGTCCGGTGTGGGAGAGCCTGTGAGCCCGCTGGTCAGGCTTCGCAGGAGGCCCATCGCGTCGATGTTGGACGCGTCGCGGGCCAGCACCTGGACGCAGTGCTGCAGCGCTTCATCGCTCCGGCCTCTTTCGGCCAGCAGCCCGGCCACATGCAGCCGGAGCGGAACGTCGTCGGGGGCGGTGGTCACCGCCGTGAGGAGGCTTGTCAGGAGCACATCGTCAGACATCGGCCGGAAGTAGCGCCGAGGCAGGACCACTCCTTTGCCTTGAGCGGAACAGACTCAACTTTCCTTACGTTCTTCCAAGCGACGGGCACGATGGTGCCCAGGCGACGATGCAGGAGGTACAGGGGATGGACTTCAACCCCACCACCAAGGCGCAGCAGGCCATCTCGGCCGCCGTGCAGGCTGCTGCGCTCGCCGGCAACCCCGATGTCGGCCCGACGCACCTGTTGGGGGCTCTGCTCGCCCAGGGTGATGGGATCGCGGTGCCGCTGCTCACGGCGGTGGGTGCTGATCCGGCGGCCGTGCGGGGGGAGCTCGCGCAGCTCGGCAACCGCCTGCCCTCGGCGGCAGGTGCCACGGTGAGCGCCCCGCAGCTGTCCCGCGATGCCATCGCGGCGATCACCGCTGCCCAGCAACTAGCCACGGAGATGGGCGACGAGTACGTCTCCACCGAGCACCTGCTGTTCGGGCTGGCATCGGCGCGTAGCCAGGTCGCCGACCTGCTGCGCCGCCACGGAGCCACGCCGGAGGCGCTGCGCGAGGCGTTCAGCAAGGTCCGCGGGAGCTCGCGAGTGACGAGCCCCGACCCTGAGGGCACCTACCAGGCGCTGGAGAAGTACGGCGTCGACCTCACCGAGCGGGCCCGCAAGGGCGAGCTCGACCCGGTGATCGGGCGCGACACCGAGATCCGTCGCGTCGTGCAGGTGCTGTCGCGGCGCACCAAGAACAACCCGGTGCTCATCGGTGAGCCCGGCGTCGGCAAGACGGCGATCGTCGAGGGGCTCGCCCAGCGGATCGTGGCGGGCGACGTCCCGGAGTCGCTGCGCGGCAAGCGTGTCGTGGCGCTCGACCTCGGGTCGATGGTCGCCGGCGCGAAGTACCGCGGTGAGTTCGAGGAGCGGCTCAAGGCGGTCCTGAAGGAGATCACCGACTCCGCCGGCCAGGTCATCACGTTCATCGACGAGCTCCACACGATCGTCGGGGCGGGTGCCACCGGCGAGGGCGCGATGGACGCCGGCAACATGATCAAGCCGATGCTCGCCCGTGGTGAGCTGCGGATGGTCGGCGCCACCACGCTCGACGAGTACCGGCAGCGCATCGAGAAGGACCCGGCGCTGGAGCGCCGCTTCCAGCAGGTGCTGGTGGGCGAGCCCAGTGTCGAGGACACCATCGGCATCCTGCGCGGGCTCAAGGAGCGCTACGAGGTGCACCACGGCGTGCGGATCACCGACGCCGCGCTGGTGGCCGCGGCAACGCTGTCCGACCGCTACATCACCGCCCGGTTCCTCCCCGACAAGGCGATCGACCTCGTCGACGAGGCCGCGTCGCGGCTGCGTATGGAGATCGACTCGCGGCCCGTGGAGATCGACACGGTCGAGCGCGCCGTGCGCCGGCTGGAGATCGAGGAGATGGCGCTGGAGAAGGAGTCCGACGCCCCCTCCGTCGAGCGGCTGGCGGCGCTGCGCGCCGAGCTCGCCGAGCAGCGCGAGAAGCTGTCCGCGCTCACCGCGCGCTGGCAGAACGAGCGCGGCGCGATCGAGTCGGTGCGTGAGCTCAAGGAGCAGCTCGAGGCCCTGCGCGGGGAGTCGGAGCGCGCCGAGCGCGACGGCGATCTCGGCAAGGCGGCCGAGCTGCGCTACGGGAAGATCCCCGGCCTGGAGAAGCAGCTCGCCGAGGCCACGGCCGTCACCGCGCCCGACGCCGACGTGATGCTGAAGGAGGAGGTCGGCCCGGACGACGTGGCCGACGTCGTCTCCGCGTGGACCGGTATCCCTGCCGGACGCATGCTCGAGGGCGAGACGGCCAAGCTGCTGCGCATGGAGGACGAGCTCGGCAAGCGCGTGGTCGGCCAGACCGAGGCCGTGCGCGCTGTGTCCGACGCCGTGCGCCGGGCGCGGGCGGGCATCGCCGACGAGAACCGGCCCACCGGGTCGTTCCTGTTCCTCGGCCCCACCGGCGTGGGCAAGACCGAGCTGGCGAAGGCGCTCGCCGAGTTCCTCTTCGACGACGAGCGGGCGATGGTCCGCATCGACATGAGCGAGTACTCGGAGAAGCACAGCGTCGCCCGGCTCGTCGGTGCCCCGCCCGGCTACGTGGGCTACGACCAGGGTGGCCAGCTCACCGAGGCCGTGCGGCGCCGTCCGTACACGGTGGTGCTGTTCGACGAGGTCGAGAAGGCGCACCCGGATGTCTTCGACACGCTGCTGCAGGTGCTCGACGACGGCCGCCTGACCGACGGCCAGGGCCGCACCGTCGACTTCCGCAACACGATCCTCGTGCTCACGTCCAACCTGGGCACGCAGGCGATCTCCGACCCGTCGCTCGACGATGAGGGCCGGAAGGACGCCGTGATGGCGATCGTGCAGCGGCACTTCAAGCCGGAGTTCCTCAACCGGCTCGACGACGTGGTGGTGTTCCACGCGCTGTCCACGGAGGAGCTCACGCACATCGTCGACATCCAGCTCGACGTGCTGCGGCGTCGGCTGGCGAAGCGGCGGCTCACGCTGGAGGTCTCCGACGCGGGCCGCGAGTGGCTGGCCATGAACGGTTTCGACCCCGTCTACGGGGCGCGGCCGCTGCGGCGGCTCGTGCAGTCGGCGATCGGCGACGCGCTCGCGAGGGAGTTGCTGTCCGGCGACGTCCGCGAGGGCGACACCGTGCGCGTCGACCTCGACCCCACGGCGAGCGGCGGCATGGGCGGTCTGATCGTCGGCCGGGCGATGCCCGCCACGATCTGACCGAGCCCGACCAACGGGGAGGGTGCCGGGTCGGTTCACGTGAACCGATCCGGCACCCTCCCCACCATTACGGCCCCAGTTCTCGCCATCCGGCGCTCAGTGCCTTGCGTCGCGGGACGGATCTGCTGTGACATCGCACCGACGCAGACACCGAGATCACGACCAGGAGGGGACATGACCGGCGAGGAGATCGTGCTCGGCCCGCTGCCCAAGGGCATCACGCTCGCGAGCGAGGGCATGAACAAGAAGGTGTGGAACGTGCTCGGCCACACCTACTCGATGAAGGCCGCGAGCGAGTCGAGCTTCGCGTTCGAGACCTACGACCCGCCGGGCACCGGCGTGCCCCCGCACGTGCACCCCACCCAGGACGAGCACATCTACGTGCTCGAGGGGGTGTTCACGCTCTACCTCGACGGCCAGTGGGAGACCGCGGGCCCGGGCGACACCGTGCGGATGCCGAGGAACCTCCCGCACGCGTACTACAACCGCGGCGACGCGCCGACCCGAGGGCTCTTCTGGGTCAGCCCCGCCGGGCGGCTCGCTGCGCTGTTCGACAACCTGCACAACCTCGAGGACCCTGCCGAGGTCGTGCGGCTCTCCGCGCAGCACGACGTGGAGTTCCTGCCGCCGGGTTCGGTCGAGGGCGCGTGAGACTCGGCGCGGTCACGACGGGCGGTTCACCTGCTCGCTCGATGACCCGGATGCCCGTGCGTACCCGCTGACCACAGCCTCGAGCTCCGCAGCGGTGATCACGTCCTCTAGCCGGGAGAACCCATGAGGAGCCCGGCGTTCGACCTCGTCGATCACGCCTTCGGGCCCGCCGACCCGGTTGCGCAGCACCACCTCGCTGGTGGTGGGCAGGCGGTCCTCCTCGTACGCCTTCAGGGCGCGGACGGGGTCGGCGTGCTCGACGAGGTGGCTGCTGATGCTCGTGGCGTCGAGGATCGCCTGGCCGGCTCCGTTGGAGCCCATCGGATACATCGGGTGGGCGGCATCGCCCAGGAGCGTCACCCGACCACTGGTCCAGTAAGGAAGAGGGTCCCGGTCACACATCGGGAACTCGAAGCACTCCGGCGTCGCGCGGATGAGGCCTTCGTGGTCGACGTGGGGGACATGGAAGCGATCGAGATGCCCCGCGAGCTCGTCCGGATCGGCAGGACGAGACCAGTCCTGGCGACGGGGCGGCGGGTCGCCGTCCTGGCCGGTCAGCACACAGACCGCCCAGTTGGTGAGCTTCGTGCCGGGGCTTCGCCCCTCCGCGATCGGGTAGACCACCAGCTTCGCCGCGGTGCCACCAGCGATGATCATCGAGCGCCCGGTGCCGAACTCCGGCCAGTCCGTGGCTCCCCGCCACATCAGCACGCCGTTCCAGCGGGGCGGCCCCTCGTCGGGGAAGAGGCTGGCGCGCAGTGCCGAATGGATGCCGTCGGCGCCCACGAGCACGTCCCCCCGGACCATTCCCAGTGCCTCTCCGCTCGCGTCGACGAACTGCGCACCAACCCCGTCCGCGTCCTGCTCGAAGCCGACCAACCGGTGGCCGGTTCGCACCGCATCGGGACCGAGACGCTCCTGCACCGCCCGCAGCAGCACGCCCTGCAGCCTGCCGCGGTGGTAGGAGAGCTGCGGAAACGCGAACCCGGCCGCCGTGCCGCACGGCCTGCGGAGAATCTCCTGGCCGAGCCTGTGGGTGTAGGACAGCTCCCTGATCCGGATCCCCGCCTCGACCAGCCGGTCGAGGAGCCCGAGCGCGGCGAGCTCTTTCACCGCGTGCGGCAACGCGTTGATGCCGACCCCGAGCTCGCGGATCTGCTCGCTCTGGTCGTAGACCGTGCAGCCGATGCCTTCATGGTGCAGCCGAAGAGCGGTGGTGAGGCCCCCGATGCCCGCTCCCACGATGATGACCCGCATGACGGTTCCCCCCGTCGTACCGATCGACCCAGGATGGACCAGATAGCCACTTCGCACCATCTGCCCGACTCGATCGCCACCGACGAGTCGGTGGAAGGCACCCTGCGCCCGTTCACCCAGGAGGCTGTACCGGCGACATCAGGTTCGTTCGGGTGATCGGGCGTCCGCGCACAATCGAGGACCATCGGTCTAGGCTCCGGCCGTGGGACTCTCACCGACGGTGTGGTTCGTCATCGCCGTGATCGCCTTGGTGCTCGGCGCCGGCCTGGTGTTCGCCGACCGTCGGGGCGGGCCGGGCGGCGCCAAGGACCGGAAGCGCTGGGCTGCCACGCACGACTGGGAGTACCTCGACACCGATCCCGTGCTGCCGAGCCGGTGGCGCTACGGGACGATCCACCAGGGTGGGCCGGGGGTGGCCCGCAACCTGATGAGTGGTGACGTGCCCACCCCCGAGGGGCCGCGGCACGCCTACGTGTTCGACCACGAGCAGGCGGGCAGGCTCAACTCCGTGCTGGTGGCGGTGCAGGTGCAGGAACAGCTGCCCGCCGCCGTGGAACTGCGGCTTCCCTCGGCCCCGCTTCCCGACGACGCGGGCCTCGACCTGCTGGAGCCCGTCGGGGAGCGGTATGCGTTCGTCTCCGATCCCGACGTCGTGCGGCACCTCATCACGCCCCGCCTGGCCAAGGCCAGCGACCTCGTCGGCGACGATGTCGAGCTGCTGTGGGCGGAGGAGTCCTGGGTGCTCGCCACCGCCCCTCTGGGGTCCAGCTCGGAGCGCGTGCAGGAGCTGCTCGCCGACCTCGCCGAGGTGGCCGCCGTGCTCGAGCAGTCTCTGCGGGTCAAGCGACGCTGACCTGCCACGACGCCGGGCGGGGCCCTACTCAGTAGGCTCCGTCCGTGCCCATCGCGCTCATCACCGGAGCCACCTCTGGCATCGGGGCCGCATTCGCATCCCGCCTGGCGCGTGACGGCCGGGACCTCGTACTCGTCGCGCGGAACCGTGAACGCCTGGAGGCCGCCGCGGTCGCGCACCGGGCCGCCGGAGTCGCGGTCGAGGTGCTGCCCGCCGATCTGTCCGTCGAGGAGGAGCGCGCCCGGGTTGCAGCGCGGCTGTCGAGCGCGGATGCCGCACCTGTCGACCTGCTGATCAACAACGCCGGCTACACGACCGGCGGCCTGCTCGACGTGGACAGCGCGGCCTTGCGACGCCAGCTCGAGGTCAACGTGGCGTCCGTGCTCGAGCTGACCGTCGCGGCCCTGCCCGGCATGATCGACAGGAGCCGCGGTGCGGTGATCAACGTGTCGAGCATCAGCGGGTTCCTGCCGGGGAACTCGCAGTACAGCGCGGACAAGGCGTGGGTCACGGCCTTCACCGAAGCGGTTTCGGCCACGCTCGCCGCCACCGGTGTACGCGCGATCGCGCTCTGCCCCGGCTTTGTCCGCACGGAGTTCCACGAGCGTGCCGGACTGGACGTCGGCCGTAGAAAGGGCCCGTTCTGGCTCGACGCGGACCGCGTGGTCGAGGAGTGCCTGGCGGACCTGGCGAGGGGAAAGGTCGTGTCGGTACCGAGCCCGCAGTACAAGATGATCGCCGCCCTGGTGGACCTGCTGCCCCGGCCGCTCGTCCGGCAACTGGTCGGTTTCGCCGAGCGGACCCGAAAGTGAGCGTGCCCCGGCCGCTTGTGAAGGATGACGGCATGAACCCAGACACCGAGCGGGAGGAGCTGGCGGCACTGATCCGCGAGCTTGGCGTGGTGCACGGCCGCGTCACTCTGTCCTCGGGCGCCGAGGCCGACTACTACGTCGATCTGCGACGGGCCACCCTCGAACACCGGGCCGCACCGCTGGTCGGTCGGCTCCTACGGGTGCTCACCGCCGACTGGGAGTATTCGGCCGTCGGTGGCCTGACCCTCGGCGCCGACCCCGTGGCCGATGCCGTTCTGCACGCCGCGGCGGCCGAGCGGGCTGCGCTGCCCGACACCCCGCCCGTCGACGCGTTCGTCGTGCGGAAGGACACCAAGCAGCACGGCATGCAGCGCCTCATCGAAGGACCGGACATCGCCGGGCGCAACGTGCGCGTCGTGGAGGACACCTCGACGACCGGGGCCTCCGTACTCACCGCGGTGCGGGCGGTACGCGATGCCGGAGCCACCGTCGTCGGTGTCGCCACGGTGGTGGACCGCGACACCGGCGCGCGCCAGGCGATCGAGGACGAGGGCGTTCCGTATCGAGCGCTGCTCGGGTTGGCCGATCTCGGCCTGGGCTGAGCCCCGCGTCTCCCTCGCACGACCGGAACGCGTGTGGCCGGCCGGGTTCGCCCGGCACAGCCACACGCGTTCCGTGCGACGGCTCTGGTGGGTTACTCCACCGTGATGCGCACCGCGTCGAAGGCGGGGGTCTGGTCCGCCCGCTGCATCATCGGGATGCGGTGGGAGCCGTCTCCCGCCCACACCGCGCACTGGGCAGTGCCGGCGGTGGGCATCCCCGTCACGGTGATCTTCACGGTGTCTGGTTCGGCGCCACCACCGTTGTCCTGCGTGGCGAGGAAGAACTCCGGCGCTGGCGCCGCGTCCGGCGCGGTGTCGGTGGTCTCGAGCATCCGGCAGGCGGTGTGGAAGTGGCCGCGCTGCAGGCCGTCCTCGTTGAGGAAGGAGCTCTCGAGGTAGTAGCCACCCGCTGCGGCACCGAGGAA
>DASYES010000646.1:0-15157 GCA_036498885.1 Pseudonocardia sp. | reverse complement strand
CGAGCTGCTGGCCGGCCTCGGCGTCCGCGACGACACGCACGCGGGCGTCACCGTGCAGCACCGCTCGCGCGTCGCGCGGGATCCGACCCAGCCGAACCTGCGGCAGGTCCACCTCATCCACGCCGAGCTGCACGACGAGCTGCGGAGCCGGGGCTTCGACGTGGCCCCTGGCCAGTTGGGTGAGAACATCACCGTTCGCGGTCTCGATCTTCTCGGGCTCGCCCGCGGCACCCGGCTGCACATCGGTGCCGAAGCAATCGTCGAGGTCACCGGCCTGCGCAACCCCTGCGCCCAGATCGACGGCCTGCAGCGCGGGCTGATGAAGGCCGTGCTGGATCGTGACGCGGAGGGCCGGCTGGTCCGCAAAGCGGGGGTCATGGGCGTCGTCATCGCCGGTGGTCACGTCCGGCCCGGCGAAGAAATCCAGGTGGAGCACCCAACGGGACCCAGGCTGGGCCTGGCCCCCGTCTGACGCCCGACTCCGAACGAGCGGCGCGTTCGTCCGTTGAGTCCGGACAAACGGACCGATCGCTCAACCGAGGCGCTTGCCGCTCCCGACCAAGCCGCGGAGCGAGCGACCCATTCGTCCGATAGATCCGGGCGGGCGGGCCGTTCGTCGGGTCTCGGCGGCGCTGTTGCCCCTGCGCCCCGGCGTAGCGTCGGGGCGTGACTTCCGGAGTGGTCGCGGCGCTGGCGTATGCCGGACCGCCGCCGTTGACGCTGGTACGGACGTTCACGTCCTGGCGGTTCACGCCAGGCGTCGCGGCAGTGGTGGCCGCTCTCGGCGGCGGCTACGGGGTGGGGTTGCGCCGCCGGCCGGCGTCGGCCGGAGCGTGGCCACGCGGTCGGACCGCGAGCTTCGCCGCCGGAGTCGTGATCATCGCCCTCGTCGGGATGTCCTTCCTCGGCGTGTACGACGACACGCTGTTCTGGGTGCGTGCCGTGCAGAACATCGTGCTGCTGATGGTGGCGCCGATGCTGCTGGCGATGGGGGCACCGTTCACGCTGCTACGCGACCAGCTGCCGGCTCCGGCGCGCGCCCGGCTGTCGCGGCTGCTGCACAGCAAAGCGGCTCGGATACTGACGTTTCCGCTGATCGTGACGGTCGTGCTCACCCTGCCCCTGCTCGTGCTGTACCTCAGCCCGCTCTACGAGATGACCCTGCGCAGCGCCGTGGCGAGCGCAGTCGCCGGGCTGGTGCTGGCCACCACCGGGTTCATCTATTTCTGGACGCGCTTCCGCATCGACCCGGCACCCCGCACGGACCCCTACGGCGTGACGCTCGCGATCACCGTGGTCGAGATGATCGGTGACGCCGTGCTCGGGGTGGTGCTCTGGCTGGGCCCGCTGGTCGCGGCCGGGTACTACACGGCGCTCGCGCGCGACTGGGGGCCGAGCGTGCAGGTGGACCAGTGGCTCGGGGCGGGTGCGCTGTGGATCGGCGGCGACGTGGTGGGGCTGCCCTTCATCGGCGTGGTGTTCGCGCGGATGACCCGCGAGGACCATCAGAAAGCCGCCGTGATCGACGCCGAACTCGACGCACGCGACTCCGAGAGAGCCGCCGCGACGGCCGGGCCGGGCGGCCCGCAGGAAGCGGACCGTCCGAGGCTGTGGTGGGAGGACGACCCGGAGCTGTCTCACCGGTTCCGGCGCCGCTGAACCCGGCAGGCTCACACGGGCCGGTGCCGTCCGTGGCTAGGCGATACCGGCCGCGCGGGGGGAGGCCGGAGTCTCCTGCTCGGGGGGCGTGGCGGCGTCGGCGCGACGGCCGGCGATCACCGCGATGACGAACAACGCGATCGCCACGACGCCATGCAGGACCCCCAGCCCGGTGGCCGCGCTGCCGAAGATGCCCAGCAGCACCTGGACGACAACCGTGACCAGAGTGATCGCGGCCCACAGCACGCCGCCCGGCACCTTTGCGAAGAACGCCGCGATCAGCAGCAGCACCGCGATCACCGGCACGATCATCTGCCCGTTGACCCCGTGCACCATGATTCCTTCAGCCCCGGTGTAGGTCGCCGTGTGGTTCCGGATGGCGGCCGCATCCAGCACCCCGCCGTCCGCGATCCACTTCCTCAAGCCGAAGAAGGCGAACGCGATCAACGCGGTCTGGATGACGACCTCGAACGCCACCAGGTAGGCGAGAACGCGATAAACGGACCTCATGCACAACTCCTTGCCGCTGAGCGGATTGTGATCGACGGCGGTGCCGGCACCATTACCCGGAACGGGCGTATCCCCCCAATGTGCACAATTCTCGGCGGCGCACCGGAATCTGCACTACCCGCGTGGTTCACCCGCGGAACCGCACCGGCGCGGCCTTCGCGGCGTCACACTACCGCCATCGACGCGGATAGTTCACCGGGCTTGGCCGACGCCTCATCCGGACGAACTCTGCGCATCTGCCGAGGTGGCAGCCATTCCAGCGATGCGATCGAACTCGGGCGTGCACACCCGAGCCCGAGGCTTCGATCATTTCCGAGAGTGAAGTGATCGCCGACACTTCCGACTGTGACGCCGACCAATCCGCTGCCACATGTTTGACCGTCATTGCTGACTGTGAAAAGACAGCTGGGCGATCTGGAAAATGTTCCGCGCCGGTGCAGATGAATCTGAAAGCGAAGGAGTGGATCGGCAGCGCCGCCGGAGAGGCGGCGTCCGGCAGTCGACCGCGATGGAGGAGCACCGTGCCCTGTGGTGATCCTCGTCCCCGATGTCGTGCACGCACCATTGGTCGACATGATCCGAGACCTTCCGTGTCACACATGCCTCCGTCGCGCCGACCGTTCTCGCCGGGCTGGTGGAGCTCCCCGACCTGGCAGAGCGGGACCTCTCCTCGCTGCGGGTCTCGGCTACGGCGGCTCGCCGATACCGCTCCCGGTGCTCCACTGCCTGCTGGCCATGACCGATGCCGGCCTCTACCAGGTCTACGGAGCCACCGAGGTGTCCGGCGTTGCCACGGTGCTGGACTCCGCGGACCATCGCGCACCGATCGACGACCGGCACCTGAGCTCTGCGGGCCGACCCCTGGCGGGCATCGAGGTGTCGATCACAGCGACGACCACGGGTGAGGCCGCCCCGGCCGGGGAGGTCGGTGAGATCCTCCTGCGGGGCGAGCAGGTGATGGCCGGCTACTGGAACCAGCCGGCCGGCACGAAGCCCGCCCTGCTCCCCGGCGGCTGGCTCCACACCGGCGACGCCGGGTCATCGTCGACCGGATCAAGGACATGATCATCAGCAAGGGGGGAGAACTGATCTCCGAATCACAGCAGCCGTGGAGAAATCCTCGTCTCGCTCACCGTCCCATCGGCCCCCGCTCCACGCTGTAGGCGTCGACGCCGGGTCGGTCCGCCACCGCCTCGACGAACTCGGTGCCTCGATAGTGGATGCCGACGCCGTCGTCCGTGGCGTAGCCGGGGCCGAGCGTGCCGTTCCCGATCAGATCATGAAAGAGCGGCCGACGCCGTTCCTCGGTGTCGTGGTGCACCCCGTTCGAGTGCGGAAGAAAGCCCAGCCCGTCGGTGAGCGGTGCGAGCTGGCGCCCGAACGAATCGGTGGTGCCGCCCTCGTGCCAGCAGATCGAGCCGGCCGAGACGCCGCCCAGCACCACTCCGGACTCCCAGCATTCCCGGAGGATCCGGTCCAGCCCGTGCACCCGCCAGACCGCGAGCAGGTTGGCGGTGCTCCCACCGCCGACCCAGATCACATCCTGGGAGAGCAGGTGCGCTCGCACGTCCTCGACGTTCGGCATCGCGAACAGGGCGAGGTGAGACGTCTGCACGTCGTGAGCGGCGAAGGCGGCGTAGAAGGTGACGATGGGGGTGACCGCATCGCCGGTGGCCGTGCCGATGAAACACACTTTCGGACGCACGGACGCCCGCGCCAGCTCGAAGGCGTAGGGGAAGATCGGACCGGGTTCGTAGTCGATCTCGTTCCGGTCGCGGGAGGCGAAGCCCATCGACGTCGCGAGGATCGTGGGAGCGTCAGCGGTCATGCGCTGCTCGAATCATCACGCTCAGAACGGGGCGTCGTCCTCGTCGTCCGGCGCCGCCGGGAGCCGCGCGAAGGGGTCGCGCCGCACCGCGCCGTTGGTGGTGGTGGTGGTGGTGGCGCGTTCCGGGTCGCCCGCCGACTCCGAGAGCCGGGTGGCCCAGGCCGGGAACGGGAACTCGACGGCCAGCGGCACCGGGATCTCCGGCTGCGAGACGAACATCGTGCCCGGCTTCGCGATCGTGGCGCGCTGGCGCTGCGACGCCGGCAGGAAGCCGTACTCGGGCCGCCCGGCCTCCGCGGGGTCGAGCCTGCCGACCACCTTCACCGAGGAGTTCGAGACGATCCGCCGTTCCACCTCGCTCGCCGTCTGCTGGGCGCCGATCAGAATGATCCCCAGCGACCTGCCGCGCTCGGCGATGTCGAGCAGCACCTCCTTGATCGGGCTCGAGCCCTCCCGCGGCGCGTACTTGTTCAGCTCGTCGATCATCGTGAACAGCAGACCGCCGGGCCCCGCGGCCTCCTTGCGGGCGGTCTCGGACGCGAGCACCACGCCGACGACGAACCGCTGGGCCCGCTCGGGCAGGTTGTGCAGGTCGACCACCGTGACCTGGTGCGCGTCGGTGCTCACGCGACGGCCGGGTGTATCGGTGAGGTCGCCGCGGACGATCGTGCGCAGCGGCTTGAGACTCGAGCGCAGCCTGCGCAGGAACGCGTTGATCGTGCCGGTGCCGGTGACGGGGCCGGCCCAGTCGCGGCGGTCGTCCTCGTCGGTGAGTCGGTCGGAGACGAACTCCACGAGGTCGTCGTAGGTGCGCAGCACCTTGCCGCCCACCGCGACGGCGCCGTCGCCGACGGCTTCTGCCTCACGCCGCAGCCGCGCGGCGACCTGGTGGATGACCATCGTGTACTGGTTGCGTTCGTCCTCCGCGTCGGCGAAGACGTAGGGCAGCAGCTCCTCGGCGCAGAACTCGGCGAGCGTCCACCAGAACGCGGTGACGCCGCTGGTGCGGCCGGTGACGTGCGGGCGCCCGGAGAGGTCGTCGGGAGTGGGCGGGGCGAAGAAGCCGGCGGACGCGAACGGCGCGGCGAGCAGCCCGAGCTTGGCGTACGCCTCGCGCAGGTCGTCGTCGAGACGCCTGTTGGCCTGGTCGAGGAACAGCAGGTCCTCGCCCTTCACGCTGAACACCAGCGCCTTCGCGTTGACCGACCGTCGCCCCAGCACACCGCTGCGGAAGATCGAGTACAGCAGGAAGAGCGCGAAGCTCGTTTTCGTCGCGACGCCGGAGATGCCGCTGATCGAGACGTGGCCGCCGCGGGTGCCGTCGAGGAACTCCAGATTGACGTAGATCGGCTCGCCGTCGCGTCCGAGCCCCACGGGCACCTTGAGGCTCATCTGGTCGAAGTACAGCGCCCTCGCGCGCTCCTCGCCGGTGGCGCGCTTGGCGAGCGATCCGGGAGTGGGCGGGACGTAGCACTCCGGCTCCACCCGCGTGGTGGTGACCTCCGCGACCTCCTGCACGTGAGCGGGCAGCACGCCGTCGGCGATGAGGAAGACATCGGAGCCGAAGGTGGCCCCCTCGTGCCGGGCGCGGACCTCGGTGACCACCCCGGACGTCAGCACCGGACCGATCCCCGGGACGGGACGGACGGTGACCACGACGTCGTCGAGCTGCAGGTACTGCTCGGGCGCGAGCGCCACGCTGAACTGGAGCGGGGTGGAGTCCTCGGTGCCGACGACGCGGCCGACAGGCGCTTCCTCGGACACGGTGCCTCCTCATCACTGCTGGTGGGACCCTAACCGGCCACCGCGGCTCCACGACCGGGGGGCCGTGACGGTGAGCAGCCGATCGGATGACGCATTGTGTCGGGAACCGGTGGTTGGCTGTGCGCCGTCCCACCTGCAACTGTCCTCGCCGTTCCACTCCACTGGAGGCGCGACATGCCGACGCGTGACGATCCGTGGCCCCCCGGCACCCCGTGCTGGGCCGACCTCGCGGTCCCTGACGTCCGGGCGGCCACGGACTTCTACGGCCCGGTCTTCGGGTGGTCGTTCGTCGACTCCGGAGCGGAGTTCGGCCACTACCACATCGCTCGCACGCGCGACCGGGCCGCGGCCGCGATCGGGTCGCTGCAGCAGGAGGGCCAGCCGTCGGCCTGGACGGTCTATCTGGCCAGCGACGACGCCGACGCCACCGCAAAGCTCGTGGGCGCGGCAGGAGGCAGCGTGCTCATCGACCCGTTCGACATCCCGGGCAACGGCCGCATGTTCGTCGGGCTCGACCCCAGTGGCGCCTCGTTCGGAGTCTGGCAGGCCGCGGGGCAGATCGGCATCGAGATCTACGACGAGCCGGGCTCGCTGGTCTGGACCGAAGCCCGGCTCACCGACCTCGCGGCGGGCAGACGCTTCTATGCATCGGTCTTCGGGCTCACGTTCCGGCCGAGCCCGAGCATGCCGGGCGACTACGAGACGTTCCAGGTGGGCGGTCGGACGGCAGGCGGCATGGGCGGGAAGGTAGGTCCCGCCGGGATGCCCGCCCATTGGCTGCCCTACTTCTCCGTCCCCGACCTCGACGCGGCAGTGCGCACCACCGAGCACGGCGGCGGTGCGGTGGTCACCGCGCCGCAGGCCACGCCGTTCGGGCGGATGGCAGTGCTCATCGACCCGTTCGGGGCCGCGTTCGCCGTGCACGGCGAGCCCGCGGAAGAGCTGCAGGGCAACTGATCCGCCGCCTGGTCCAGGGCGAGGCGCCGGTCGGCCACGCTCACCCGTCGGAGCGGGCCTCCCTGGTCAGCTCCGTGATGCGCGCGTGGGCGTCCGGGTACCGGGCGAGGAGGTCGGCGCGCTCACCGAGCCGAAAGCCTGTCCAGTCGAACGCAGGCGCGGTCGTCGTACCCACCAGCGACCACTCCCCCTGCGGGCCGGAGCCCTGCCACGTACCCGCCGGCACCACCACCTGCGGCCGCTGCCCGGCCGCGAGGTCGGGCCCGAGCACCGGTTCGTCGACCTCGCCATCGGGATGCAGCAGGAGCAGCCGCAGGGGTGCCCCGGCGTACCAGTGGTAGGTCTCGGTGGAGTCGAGCCGGTGCAGCGCGGAGAAGTCCGGGGCCAGCAGCAGGTAGTAGATCGCCGAGGAGTGGGCGTCGAGGTGGGTGCGCCGGAACAAGCCACCCTCGTCGGGCAGCGGCTCCAGGCCCAGCAGCGCGGCCACCCGCTCGCCCTCGGCACGGGTCACCACGGCGGCACCGCCGACATCCCGCCGTCCACCACGAGGTCGTGCCCGGTGATCCAGCGGGCCATGGGCGAGGCCAGGAAGACACACGCGTCGCCCACATCGCGGCTCTCGCCCAGCCGGCCCAGCGGCGCGGCCCGCTCCCAGCTCCGCACCCCGTCGGGCCAGTCCTGCGCCAGGCCGGGGCGGTCGATCAGCCCGGGCGACACCGTGTTGACCCTGATCCCGGCGCCGCCGTACTCGCGCGCTGCGCTGCGGGCGAGCATGATCGTCGCCGCCTTGGACGCGGAGTAGTGCGCGTGCCCGCCTGCCGGGCGGGTGCCCTCGACCGACGCGATGAGCGTGATCGACCCGCCCTGTCCCGTCATCACGGCGGCCGCCGCCTGCACGGTGGCGAAGGCGCTCGTGGCGTTGGCATCGAGCACCTCGCGCCACGCCTCGACGCTCATGCCGGGAAGCGCCGCCACGGGCTGCACGCCTGCGGCTCCGACCACGGCGTCGAGCCGTCCGTATCGCTCCAGGGCCACCTCCATCAGCGCCGCGCACTCCTCGGGCCGGGTGAGGTCGGCCATCGCGGCAACGGCCTGGCCGCCCCGGTCCGCGATCCCCGCCGCCACCGCCCCTGCTCGGTCCGCTCCCCGGTGGTGATGCACGACCACGGCCGCTCCGGCGGCAGCCAGGCGCACGGCGATCCCGGAACCGATGCCACCACTCGCTCCGGTGACGAGCCCGACGGTGCCGGAGAGGTCCGGGAGGCCACGATCCTCGCGTGGAGGCACGGCTGCAGTGTGCCGGACGGGCCGGAGGGCACGCCCGGCCCGCGTTTCGGCGTGGCGCGCGATCGGCGCGCAAGTTGATCACGGACAGTAGTCATTGTCCTTGCGATCTGCACGTTTGGACGAACTGCGGGGTGTCGTGACCGCCCCTTCAGCCGAATACGTCAACCACTACTAGTCTTATTGCGTTGGATACGTCACTCGCGATTGACAGGACTCCGCGCCCGGCGACATCTCGTTCGCTGATGAGCGCACATGCGCCTGCACGTGCGAGTACTATTCGTAACACTCACACGGTAGGGGGGTAGAGGAATGGCTGCTGGCGAGCTCGATCGGCTCGCAACAGGCCTCCTCGAAGGGCTGGGCAAGGAGTACTGGGGGTTCGTTCCTCGGCTCGCCGGCGCCACCGTCGAGCAGTTGGGAGCCACCCGCGCGGTGGGTTGGAGCCTGGGAAGCATTCACCGCTACGACCGCACCCTGCGCGCTCTGGGCCCGTTGCGCACCCAGCTGATCTGCATGAGCATCTCGCTTCACAACGGATGCCGGTACAACGCCTACGGCCACGCGTACGCGGCCGAGCTCATCTATTTCCGCAAGCGAGGACGACTGCTTCCGATCGACCCGAAGGCTCTGTCCGAGTGGGTCGACCTGCATCCGAACGAGCTGCGCGACCGGCTGTGCGACATGTTGCAGCACGCCGATCTGCACGTCGAGGTCATCTGGATCGACCGCACGCTCGCCCTCGCCACCGGCGAGCAGGAACCAGTCGACCAGGACGAGGCGCGCATCGCCCATCTCGTCCGCATGTTCAGCGTTCTCGACGCCGTCGCCATCGCCGGCAAGATCGAGCTGGACGAGGCCCACGACCCCATCAACAAGGACACCGCGCTCAAGGCCCGGCACGCGGCCATGCGCAGCACGATGGCGTGAGCTAGAACTGGGCGGTGCTCGCGCCCACCCGCCTCCACCCGGGGGCCAGCCACCGCGAGATCACCCGACTTCCGACGCACCCGCTCGTCGCGCTCGCGCTGACGGCCACCGCGTATCTCGTCGCGTCGCTCGCGCTGCACCATCGCGTGCTGGGCGACCTGGCCGGCTCCACCACCGGCTGGACCTCCGACGCCCATCTGTTCGTCTGGTGGTTGAACTGGTTCCCCTGGTCGGCGGGCCACGGCCAGGACCCGCTGTTCACCACGTACCAGCACTACCCGACCGGCGTGAACGCGATGTGGAACACCTCGGTCCCCCTACTCGCGTTCCTGCTGGCCCCGGTCACCCTGACCGCCGGGGCGGTCGCTGCCTTCAACATCGGAATGATTCTCGGACCGGTGGTTTCCGGTCTGGCTCTCGTGCTGGCGCTGCGGCCGTACGTCAATCGATGGCTGCCGCGCTCGATCGCCGGACTGCTGTATGCCTTCTCGCCATTCGTCGTGGCGCACAGTTCGGTCGGCCATATCAACCTCGTCTGGGCCATCCTGCCGCCCATCCTCCTCTGGGCGGTGCACGCCGTCTTCGTCACGCCCGGTGCCCGCCCCGCCCGCGCGGGCATGCTGCTCGGCGGCGGGTTCGCCGTACAGACCGGGATCTACTCACAGACCGCGGCGCTCGGCGGCATCGCACTCGTGGTCGCCGCGGTGTGCCTGGCCATCCGCAGACCGCAGCTCGCCGCCGAACGGATCCCGAGCGTCGCCAGGGCGGCAGCGGCGTGCGTCGCCACGTACGTGGCACTGGTCCCCTACCCCCTCTACCTGCTCCTCGCCGGACCAGCGCGGCCTCGCGGCCAGATCCGCGACCCGGCCACCAGCGGAGCCGACGTCGCCAACGTCGTCGTGCCGAGCCCCCTGTCCTCGTTCCGGTTCGGCACCGGGCGGCTCGGGGAGCAGCTGCACTCGCATCCGGGCGAGCAGGGCGGCTATCTCGGCGTCGCGCTGCTGATCGTGCTGGTTGTGGCGGTGGTGGCGCTCCGGAGCGCGCTGGTGCGGGTCACCGCGACCATCGGGCTGGTGCTGCTCGTGCTGTCCTGCGGGATCGACGTCGTGGTGCTGGGCCACGACACCGGGATCCCGCTGCCATGGCATCTCGTCGAGCGGGTACCCCTGCTGGCCGAGATCGAGCCCGTCCGGTTCCAGATCTTCGTTGCGCTCTGCGCGGCCGTGATCGTCGCGGCCTGGCTCGACCACCTGGCCGACCGCCCGCCCGGCCCGGGCCGCACCGCTGCCGTGGTCGCGACGCTGCTCGCGGCTGCCAGCTGGCTCCCGTCGAACTCCCAAGCGAGCGTGCCGGCCATGGTCCCGGCGTTCTTCACCCGCTCCGCGCAGCAGTACCTCGACGACCGCGACGTCGTCGAGACCGTCCCGAGGATCACCGGGGAATGGATGGGCGGAGCGGATCCGCTGCTCTGGCAGGCCGCCTCCGGAATGGCCTACCGCACGACCGGCGGTTACTTCATCGGCTCCGACCCCCGCCACGACCTGCTGCTCGAAGCGCCGTCCAACCTCTACCAGGACGTCGCCGAGCAGATCTCCGCAGGGCGGCCCGTCTCCATGGCGGGCGCCGGCACCGCGGCACGCCAGCTCAACGCGGCGGGGGTGACGGTCGTGCTCGTCGCCGGTCGGCCGGGGATCGACTCCGCTCCGCTCATCGAGTGGACACGAACAGTTACCGGCTCACCCGGGCGGCGCATCGACGACGCCTGGCTCTTCCCCCTGCGCCGGTCTGCCTGACGAGCCGGACGGACGTGGCAGAAGACCCCTCAACGTCACCTCGACGACCCGCTGCAGCGACGGGGTGAACTCCACCTGCCCGTGCGCCAGCTGCGGATCCTCGGCGTAGAGGGCGACCAGCGCCGGCGGCGGGTGGGCAGCCTGCCACAGCGCCGCGGCCACCCCCGTGATGATGACCATGAGATCCATGACGTCGGCCTCGGTGAGGCCCGGCAGGACCCGGCGCAGCAGCGCCGTGCCGTCCGCGAGCGACGCGAAGGCGGCGAGCTTGTACGCGCGCACGGACTCGATCGACACATTCCGCTCCAGCGTGAGCGGGGTGTGCATCATCAGGTCACAGACCAGCGGCCGGTCGGCGAGTGTACGGGCGATCACGCCCGCCACCCCCTCCACCGAGCCCACCGGCAGCTGCTCGAGCTCGTCGCGCATGCCCTCGACCCACTCCTGCCAGCCCTCGGCCATGAGGTGCAGGTAGATCTCCTCCCGGGTCTCGAAATAGCGCAACAGCGCCGACTTGTGCACACCGACCTCGGACGCGATGTCCGCCAGGCTGACGTTGCGCACCCCTTTCCGGAGGCCCTGAGAGCGGGCAGCGGCGAGGATGGCGTCGTAACGCTGCTGCTTGTGCTCGGGGCGACGAGCACGCCGGAACGTCACCCGGTCACCAGCCATGAGCCATCACAACAGCTTGTCCAGGGTGATGGGCAGGTCCCGGACCCGCTTGCCGGTGGCGTGGTGCACGGCGTTGGCGATCGCCGCCGCAACCCCGGTGATGCTCACCTCGCCGATCCCGATCAGGCCCAGCGGCATCGTGGGGTCGGGTTCGTTGAGGTAGAACACGTCGATCGGCGGGATGTCGGCGTGCACCGGGACGTGGTACTCGGCGAGGTTGGCGTTCATGATGCGGCCGGTGCGCCGGTCGACGAGGCTCTCCTCCTGCAACGCCATTCCGATGCCCATCACGATCCCTCCGCGCAGCTGGCTGCTCGCCGTCTTCGCGTTGATCACCGTGCCGACGTCGAACACGCCGAGCCAGCGCGATACCCGCACCTCACCGGTGTCGGGGTCGACGCGCACCTCGCAGAACTGCGCCCCCGCCGCGGCCTTCGTCCAGCGGCGGTTCTCCAGCAGGAACCTGGTCAGGAACCGTGCCTGGCCGACGATGCTGCCCAGCCGGGTGTCGGAGCCCACGGCGGCGTCGACGGACACCTGGGCGGCCCGCCCGAGGATCGCCGCGTACGACTCGCCGCGGGCGTCGTCGGTGCGGTAGAGGCCGGCGTCCCTGGCCCGGACGTCGGACAGACGCTGCCCCCGCAGCGGGGATTCGGTCGAGCGCGACGCCAGGGCGAGCACCGACCGCTTCAGCTTGTCGCACGCCTCCAGGAGGCTCGCGGCCACGCTCGCGGTCTGGCCCGAGCCGCCCGCGCCGGGTCCGGTGGGGAGCGCGCTGTCCCCGTACTCCACGGTGACGGCCTCGAACGGCACGCCGAGCGCGTCGGCAGCGATCTGTGCCTGGGCCGTGGCCCCGCCCATGCCCATCTCGTGGAACCCGCACCGCACGAGGACGCTGCCGTCGGCCGCCAGCCGGACCGTGACGTTGGCCGCGAGCTGCCACGCCGGGTGGTACGCCGACGCCACACCCATGCCGACCAGCCACCTCCCGTCCCGCATCGAGCCGGGCTGGGGCGTGCGGGCGGACCAGCCGAACAGCTCCGCCCCGCGAGCGTAGGCCTCGCGCAGCGCTCGATGGGCGAACCGCTTGCCGTCGATCGGGTTCCGTTCCGGCTCGTTGCGCATCCGCAGCTCGATCGGATCGATCTCCAACTCGTAGGCGAGCTCGTCGACCGCAGCCTCCAGCGCGAAGGTGCCGATGGACTCTCCCGGGGCGCGCATGAAGGTGTTGGGCAACGTGTCCAGCGTGACCTGGTGCTGCTGCACCAGGATGTTCTTCGCGTCGTAGAGGTGCCTCGACTGGGCCGTCACCTGTTCCGGTCCTCCACCCGCCCGGCCGACCTGCGTCACGCTGGTGTGGATCAGCGCGGTCATGCTGCCGTCCGACTCCGCGCCGATCGCCACCCGCTGCGTTGACGGGGTGCGGCCGCCGACGGTGCGGTAGACGCCCTCGCGGGTGAGCATCATGCGGACCGGCCGGCCGGTGACCCGCGCTGCCAGCACCGTGAGGACGGTGCCGGCCCAGATCGTGGTCTTTCCGCCGAACGCGCCGCCGACGTACGGGGAGATGACGCGCACCGCGGCGGCGGGCACGTCGAACCTCCACGCGAGCTGGTCGCGCACCCACGCGACGTTCTGTGTGCCCTCGTGGACGACGAGCCGGTCGCCGTCCCAGGCCGCCGTGGTCGCGTGCGGTTCGAGGGCGTTGTGGTTGTGTCCTGGAGTCGTGTAGCGCAGGTCCACCGACACCGGCGCCGCGGCGAGCGCGGCCTCGGCGTCGCCCTTCTTCGCGCTGCCCGAGCTCATGGGGGTGTTCTTCTCAGGGGTGGCGTTTCCCTCCTCCGCGGCGAAGTCCACCGCAGCGGGCAGCTCCTCGTAGGACACGGAGACCAGCCGGGCGGCCTCCTGGGCCGCGTCGAGCGTCTCGGCGACGACGACGGCCACCGGCTGCCCGTTCCAGTACACCTCGTCGGTGTTGAGGTAGTTCACCGACGTCCCCGAGGCGAGCGTGCTCAGGTTCATGTAGTTCACCGGGCGGGGCGGCCTCATCGGCGGCGCGTTGAGGTGCGTGATCACCGAGAGCACCCCGTCGACCGCGGAGGCAGCGGCGATGTCGATGCCGGTGATCCGGGCGCGGCTGACGGTCGCGTACACGAGCGCGGCATGCGCGAGGTCGGCGTAGGGGTACTCCGCGGAGAAGCGGGCCGCGCCGGTGGTCTTGGCCGTGCCGTCCACGCGGTCGATGGGCCGGCCGACGACGGGCCCGAACGTCGCTGCCAGAGGCCGGTTCTCCACCTGGGTCATGCCGCACCCCCCTCGGTGAGCAGCTGCCGCAATGTGGCGACGATCGTCCGCTCGGCCAGCTCGATCTTGAACGCGTTCTCGCTCTGCGCGGCGGCAGGAGCGAGCTCGGCCACCGCGGCCCGCAGGAACGACTCCTCGGTGGCCGGGGCGCCGACCAGCGCCTCCTCGGCCATGCGGGCTCGCCAGGGCTTGGGTGCGACGCCTCCGAGCGCCAGGCGGGCGGCGTTCACGGTGCCGTCGCGGACCTCCAACGCGGCGGCGACGGACACGAGCGCGAAAGCGTAGGACGCCCGGTCCCGCACCTTGCGGTAGCGCGACGTGGCGGCCAGCGGCAGGGGCGGCAGCTCGACGGCCGTGATCAGCTCGTCGGCGGCGATCTCGCTCTCGACGTGCGGGGTGGCGTCCGGCAGCCGGTGGAACTCGACGAGCGGGATGCGCCGGCTGCCCCGGATGCTCTCCACCTCGACGACCGCGTCGAGCGCGGCCAGCGCCACGCACATGTCCGAGGGGTGCGTGGCGATGCAGCTCTCGCTGGTTCCGAGCACGGCGTGCCCCCGGGTGAAGCCACCCACTGCGTCGCATCCGCTCGCCGGCTCCCGCTTGTTGCACGCGGCGGAGCGGTCGTAGAAGTACGGGCAGCGGGTGCGCTGCAGCAGGTTGCCGCCGACCGTCGCCATGTTGCGCAGCTGACCCGACGCACCGGTAAGGACAGCCTGGGACAGCACCGGGTAGCGCCTGCGGATGACCTGATCGGCGGCGAGACGGCTGTTGCGGACGAGGGCGCCGATCCGCACCCCGCCCCCGGGTAGCTCCGCGACCTCCGTGAGAGGGAGCCCCGTGATGTCGACGACCGTGTCGGGCTGCTCGATGTCCTCGCGCATGAGGTCGACGAGGTTCGTGCCGCCCCCGATGAACTTCGCCCGGGGCTCCGACGCGATGGCGCGGACCGCGGTGGCGACGTCCGGCGCGCTGACGTAGGCGAACGGCCTCATCGCGCATCCTCCAGCAGATCGAGCTCGCCCGAGGCAACCTCGTGGATCGACTCGACGATCCCGTTGTAGGCGCCGCACCGGCACAGGTTGCCGCTCATGCGCTCCCGGATCTCCTGGCCCGAGAGCTCAGCAGGCCCGGCAGCGAGGTGTTCGGTGACGGCGCTCGGGACACCGGCACGGTGCTCGGCGAGCATCCCGATCGCCGAGCAGATCTGCCCGGACGTGCAGTAGCCGCACTGGAACCCGTCGTTGCGGATGAAGGCCGCCTGCAGGGGATGCGGCAGGCCGTCGGCGGCGACACCCTCGATCGTGGTGATCTCGCGGCCCGTGTACTGCACGGCGAGGGTGAGGCAGGAGTTGATCCGCTCACCGTCGACGAGCACGGTGCACGCACCACATGCTCCCTGGTTGCAGCCCTTCTTGGTGCCGGTGAGCCCGAGTTGCTCACGCAGGAGGTCGAGCAG
>DASYES010000645.1:0-6085 GCA_036498885.1 Pseudonocardia sp. | reverse complement strand
CGAGCCCGGGGCAGGTTCGCGCGCTCCCAGCCCGCCGGCAGGGAGCAGGTACAGCACCTGCTCGCCCGCGGGCGGCGGCCACTCCGGCAGGCCGCGCCACCCGCCGTCGGCACCGCCGACGTGGATGCGGACGGGGGCCGGCCGGCGCCTGCCCGGTCGGCCGGCGAGGTGCTCGCCCAGCCAGTCCAGGGTCTCCCGGCCGATGGTGCCGCCGGCCTTGCCCATGAGATCGGTGTGCGTCCACGGGCCGAGGGTGAGGGCGACGTCGACGCCGCGGCGGTGCAGGTGCTCGTATCCGTCGAGGGTCTGGTCGAGGAACAGGTCCTGCCAGCCGCCGACGAGCAGCACCGGCACCTGCACCCGGTCCAGCGCCGCGTCGAGGCGCATGTTCGCCCACAACGGGTCGCTCGCATCCGGCCGTGAGGCCCACTCCCGGTACCAGGGCGCGCGGCCGTTCAGCAGCGCCTTCCCGGCCGCGACGAGGGGCAGGTCGTGGAACGCGGGCCGCAGCCGCCGCCCTGCGGTCACGCCCCGCACGATTGCGGCCGGGAAGCCGGTGTCCTCCTGGTGGGCGACCATCTCGCTCCACCCGAAGAAGTCGGCGAGGGAGAACGCGCCTGCCCCGTACACCGCGCGGTGGAAGTCGTGCGGGCCCATGCTGATCACGGCCGCGCGGAGCTCGGGCGGCGGATCCATGAGCAGCGCCCACTGCGTGAAGCCGAGGTAGGACGGCCCGAGCGTGGCGAGCCTGCCGTCGAACCACGGCTGCTCCCGCAGCCAGCCCACCGTGTCGTGGCCGTCGGCGATCTCGTGCTGCATCGGGGCGAACGTGTCGCCGGAACCGAACGTGCCCCGGCAGCTCTGCAGGAGCACGTGGTAGCCGCGCAGTGCGTACACGCGGGCGGAGAGCAGGGCGAAGAACGAGGCCCGGCCGTACGGGCCGCGCACCAGCACCGTGCCGTTCCCGGGCGCCGCGGTGGGGGCGTAGTGGTCGGCGACGAGCTCCACGCCGTCGCGCATCGGGACGCGCAGGCCGCGGGTCACCGTGTACCCCGTCTCCTCCGGCCGCCGCAGCAGTGCGGAGACGACCCGGTCGACGAGTCGCGCGCCGCGCCCGGGTGGGCTCGTGATCGGGCTCGGCTGCGCTGTCGTCGTCATCGCTCTCCTCGTGGTGCACCGGTGATCCCGTCGCAGGGCCGGCGTCGTGTGTACCGCAGGAGAGCAGCGGCGGGCCACCGGTCCCGAAGGAGCCGACGGTCACCGCGAACAAGATCCTTACGGTGACGGTCGCAACAAATCGGGGTCGCCGTCACGAAATTGTGACCTCTCAGTGATCACTTAAACGATCCAGTGTGCTTGGCGCCACTCCGTTGAGCGACATACGTTGTCCGTCGCAACATTTCCCCGCATCCGGCGGGGATCCCCGACGATGTGGAAGGACGACCATGCGCATCAGGAGAGCCGCGCTCGCGGCGGCGGGGCTGGGGCTCGCCCTCACGCTCGCAGCATGCGGCCAGAACGCCGCCGCCCCGTCGGCGCCCCCCTCGAGCTCCGCTCCGACCGGCGGGACGAAGGTCGGCGTGATCCTCCCGGAGACCGCCAGCTCCGCCCGGTGGGAGGGCTTCGACAAGCCGCTGCTCACCGCGGCGATGCAGGCGCAGGGGCTCGACGCCGACATCCAGAACGCGCAGGGCGACGAGCAGAAGTTCTCGACCCTCGCCGACGGCATGATCTCCAGCGGCGTGAAGGTGCTGGTCATCGCCTCGATCAGCAGTGAGTCCGGTGCCGCCGTGGCTGCGAAGGCCAAGGCCCAGGGCATCCCCGTGATCGACTACGACCGCCTCAACCTCGGCGGCACCAGCGACTACTACGTCTCGTTCGACAACACCAAGGTCGGCGAGCTGCAGGGCCAGGGTCTCGCCCAGGCGCTGAGCGGCAAGCAGGGCGCCCAGGTGATCGAGATCGAGGGTGCGCCGACCGACAACAACGCCACTCTCTTCTACAACGGCCAGCAGAACGTGCTCAAGCCGATGTACGGCGACGGCGCCCTCAAGCTGGTGCGGTCGCAGCCCATCGACAACTGGGACAACCAGCAGGGCGGCACGACCTTCGAGCAGATCCTCACGAGCAATGGCGGCAAGGTCGACGGCGTGGTCGCGGCCAACGACGGTCTCGCCGGCGCGATCATCACCGTGCTCACCAAGTACGGTCTCAACGGCAAGGTTCCGGTGACCGGGCAGGACGCCACCCCCGACGGCCTGCAGGCCATCCTGCGCGGCGACCAGTACATGACGGTCTACAAGCCGATCGACCAGGAGGCCGAGTCCACGGCCAAGCTCGCCGCTGCCCTCGCGAAGGGCGACACCGCCGCCGCCGACGCGATCGCCACCCAGACGGAGAAGGACCCGACGGGCAACCGCGACGTGAAGTCGGTGCTGCTGACCCCGCAGCTCATCACCAAGGACAACGTGAAGTCCGTGGTCGACGCCGGAGCCGTCAAGGCCTCCGAGATCTGCGTCGCGGCCACCCAGGCCGCCTGCGACCAGCTCGGCATCAAGTAACCCTCGACCCCTCGTGGGCGGATACGAGTGGGGCCCCCTGACACTCGTGTCCGCCCACGGGCACCGGAGGTGCCCGTATGACTGATCCGATCCTGCAGCTGCGCGGGGTGAACAAGAGCTTCGGCGCCGTCCAGGTGCTGCACGACGTCGACCTCACCGTCCGCGCCGGTGAGGTCACCGCGCTGGTCGGGGACAACGGTGCCGGCAAGTCGACGCTCGTGAAGTGCGTCGCCGGCATCCATCCGATCGACAGTGGCGAGGTGCTCTTCGAGGGCAGGCCGGTGACGCTCAACGCGCCCACCGACGCCTCGAGGCTCGGCATCGAGGTCGTCTACCAGGACCTTGCGCTGGCGGACAACCTCGACATCGTCCAGAACATGTTCCTCGGCCGGGAACGCGGCAAGTCGTGGCTCCTCGACGAGGCCAACATGGAGCAGGCCGCCCGGCGCACCCTCGCGTCGCTCTCGGTGCGCACGGTGACCTCCGTGCGGATGCCGGTGGCGGCGCTGTCCGGCGGACAGCGCCAGACCGTCGCCATCGCCAAGGCGGTGCTCTGGGACTCCAAGGTCGTGCTGCTCGACGAGCCCACGGCCGCCCTGGGCGTCGCCCAGACCCGCCAGGTGCTCGACCTCATCCGGCGACTCGCCGAGCAGGGCCTCGGCGTCGTGCTGATCAGCCACAACATGGCCGACGTCTTCGAGGTCTCCGACCGCATCGCCACCCTGTACCTGGGCCGGATGGTCGCCCAGGTGCCCACCAAGGACATCACCAACACGCAGGCCGTCGAGCTGATCACCGCGGGCCGTTCCGGGGATCTCGGCCTGCAGCGACCCGAGAGCGTGACGGTCTGATGACGGCACCCACCGAGGGCCCCGAGGCCCAGACGGAGAAGGCTGCCCCGAGCAGCGGGACGAGCGCGGCCGAGCGGGCCGCGCCCGCCTCCTCGCGCGCGGCCGACTTCGGCATCGACACCACGGCGCGGAGCACGGGCGAGGCGATCCGTGGCTATCTGACCAACCTGCGCGGCGGCGACCTGGGCGCCTTACCGGCCCTGCTCGGCCTGCTCGCGCTCTTCATCCTGTTCACGGTGCTCGCGCCGGACACGTTCCCGAGCCTGCTGAACCTCGCCAACCTCCTCCAACAGGGCGCCGGACAGACGATCATCGCGATGGGTCTGGTGTTCGTCCTGCTCACCGGGGAGATCGACCTGGCGGCCGGCACGGCGTCCGGGCTCACCGCCGCGGTGATGGCGCTGCACCTGGTGAGCCACGGCAACCTGCTCGGCGCGATGGGCACGCCTGTCTTCCTGCTGTTCGCCGCCGTGATCGTCGTCGCGATCGTGCTGGCGGTGCTGCTGCGGATCTGGGCGGGCGCGGTGGCCTCCGCGGGAGCGCTGCTGCTCCTGCTCATCGGGTTCGCCCCGAACCCGTGGCTCGAGATGCTGCTCGCCGTGCTGGTGGGCGTCGTGATCGGTTGCCTCACCGGCTTCCTCGTCGCGAAGGTCGGCATGCCGTCGTTCGTCGTGACGCTGGCGTTGTTCATCGCATGGCAGGGCGTGATCCTGCAGCTCATCGGGGACGGCGGCACGCTCGGGCTGCGCGACCCGGTGATCAACGCGGTGGCCAACGGCAACCTCTCGACACTGGGGAGCTGGATCCTGTTCGTCGTGGCCGCAGGCGGTTACGCCGCGGTCATGCTCAACCGCCAGGCCTCCCGGCGCAAGCTCGGTCTCGTCGCCCAGCCGACGGGGCTCGTCCTGATCAAGACCGGCGCCGTGGTCGTGCTCGCCGCGGTGGCGACCTACCTGCTGACGGTGAACCGCTCGCCGGGCCAGCTGGTGATCTCGGGCGTGCCCTACGTGGTGCCGATCGTGCTCGTGCTGCTCGTCGCCGGTACCTACGTCCTCGACCGCACGCGCTTCGGCAGGCACGTCTACGCGGTCGGCGGCAACCGGGAGGCCGCGCGCCGCGCCGGCATCGACGTGGTCCGCATCCGGGCCTCCGTGTTCGTGATCTCCACGGCCTTCGCGGCCATCGGCGCGATCATCTACTCGTCCAAGGTCGGCTCGGTGTCGCCGAGCGCGGGTGGTGGCAACACGCTGCTGTTCGCGGTCGGTGGGGCCGTGATCGGCGGGACGTCGCTGTTCGGGGGCCGTGGGCGCCTGAGCAACGCGGTGATCGGTGGCGCCGTGCTGGCCACGGTGAACAACGGACTGGGCCTGCTCGGCCAGCCCGCGTCCGTCGTCTTCCTCGTCAACGGGATCGTGCTACTCCTCGCGGCGGGCGTGGACGTGCTGTCGCGGCGGCGTTCGGCGGTCGCCACCAGGTGAACCGCACCTGGGGCGGCGACGGTGGTGGCGGTTCGTCCGCCGCCACCGCCGGCGCCCGGCCGGACGAGGCCAGGCGGCACAACCGCGCAGCGCTGCTGCGGCGCCTGCACGTCGACGGCCCGTGCACGCGAGCCACCCTCGCGAGCGAGCTCGGACTCAACCGCAGCACGATCAAGGCCGTGGTCGACGGCCTGGCCGAGGCCGGTGTCGTCACCGAGGCGCTGCCAGTGCAGCGCAACGGAGCCGGGCGGCCGTCGCTGATGGTGCTGCCCGAGCCGGAGGCCGCCGTGGTGCTGGCCGTGGACGTGCGGGTCGAGCAGGTGTCGATGTCGATGGTCGGCATCGGCGGACAGATGCTCGGGCGCCACAGCTGGAACCTGCACCACCGCACCCGCACGCCGGGCGAGGTGATCACCCATGTCGCGGAGTCGGCCCAGCTGCTCGCCGAGGAGCTGGCCGTCACGGCACTGGGGGTAGGGGTGTCGGTGCCGGGTGTGGTCCGCAGTGACGACGGCTTCGTGCACGAGGCGCCCAACCTCGGCTGGCGTGACGTCGCACTGGGCCGCAGGCTCGGAGCGGTGCTGAAGGTCCCCGTCCAGGTGGCGAACGACGCCGAGCTCGGCGCCCTCGCCGAGTACGTACGAGGGGACGCACGCGAGGTCGACGACCTCGTCTACATCTCGGCCGACAAGGGTGTGGGCGGCGGCGTGATCTCCGCGGGCCGCCCGCTGCGTGGCACGCGCGGTTATGTCGGCGAGATCGGCCACCTCGTCGTCCGGCCCGGCGGGCGGCCCTGCTACTGCGGGTCGCGCGGCTGCTGGGAGACAGAGGTGGGGGAGGCCGCGCTGTGCCGGGCGCTCGGGCTCCCCGAGGACGCCCCGCGCGGCGTGGTGGTGGCCGAGCTCCGGTCGCTCGAGGGCGTCGCGCAGCCCGGCCGCCTCGACGACTTCGCGACATGGCTCGCCACGGGGCTCATCACAGTGGTGAACATGATGGCCCCCGAACTGGTGGTGCTCGGCGACCTGTTCACCGCCCTGCCCCCTGCGGTGGTCGGGAAGGTCCGGACGATGGTGCACGAGCGCAGCCTCGTGAGCCGCGCGGTGGGAGGCACGCGGATCGAGACGAGCCCCCTCGGCCGGGACGCGAAGCTGGTCGGCGCGGCCGAACTGGCCTTCGAACCGGTCCTCGTGGCGGT
>DASYES010000644.1:0-4118 GCA_036498885.1 Pseudonocardia sp. | reverse complement strand
GCTCATCGGCACGGTCATCGGCGTGCTCCCGGGTCTCGGCCCGACCGCGACGATCGCCCTGCTGCTGCCGCTGACCTACGAGATCGAGCCCAGCACGGCCGTGATCCTCCTGGCCGGCATCTACTACGGGTCGATGTACGGGGGCACGATCACCTCGGTGCTGCTGCGCCTGCCGGGCGAGGCCGCTTCCGTCGTCACCACCTTCGACGGCTACGAGATGGCCAAGCAGGGCCGAGCCGGGCCGGCGCTGGGGATCGCCGCGATCGGCTCGTTCATCGGCGGGATCCTGGCCGTCGTCGGGCTCACGCTGCTCGCCCCGCCGCTGGCGTCGCTCGCCGTGTCCTTCGGGCCGCCCGAGTACGTCGCGCTGACGGTGCTCGGCATCCTGCTCGTGACGTACCTGGGCACCGGTTCGGCACTGAAGAGCCTGAGCATGGCCGCGCTGGGTCTCCTGCTCGCCACGATCGGCCAGGACCCGATCACCGGCACCACCCGATTCACCTTCGGCGAGGTCTCGCTCTTCGACGGGCTGGACTTCGTCGCCGTGGCGATGGGGCTGTTCGGAGTCGGCGAGATCCTGCACAGCCTGGAGCGCACCGAGAAGGTCCGGGCCGTCACGCAGAAGATCAGGGACATCTGGCCGAGCCGTACCGACCTGCGCCAGTCCGCGGGCGCGATCGGCCGGGGCAGCGTTCTCGGGTTCGTGATCGGTGTGCTTCCCGGTGGTGGCGGGGTCGTCTCGTCGCTGGCCTCCTACGCGCTGGAGAAGCGCCGCGCGAAGGACCCGAGCCGATTCGGCAAGGGTGCCATCGAGGGCGTCGCCGGCCCGGAGACGGCCAACAACGCCTCGTCGACCTCGGCGTTCATCCCGCTGCTCACGCTCGGCATCCCGGCCAACGTCGTCCTGGCGCTGATCTTCGGAGCGCTGCTGGTGCAGGGCATCACCCCCGGCCCGCAGCTCATCGACCAGCACCCGGAGATCTTCTGGGGCGTGATCGCGTCGATGTTCCTGGGCAACCTCATGCTGCTCGCGCTGAACATCCCGCTCGTCGGGGTGTTCGTGCAGATCCTGTGGGTGCGGGCCGGGATCCTCGCAGCGTTCGCCCTGCTCGTGACGATGGCGGGCGTCTTCTCGATCAACAACGACGTCACCGACATGTGGGTGGTGCTCGCGTTCGGCGTACTGGGCTGGCTGATGAAGAAGACCGGGTTCGAGCCCGGCCCGCTCGTGCTGGCCTTCGTGCTCGGCCCGATCCTCGAACGCGCGTTCCGCCAGTCGATGCTGATCTCCGGTGGCAGCCTGGACGTCTTCGTCACGCGGCCGATCTCCGGCGGGATCTTCCTGGTGATGGCGCTCGTCGTCGTGGCCAGCATCGTGACCGCCCGTCGACGTCGTCTCGTGCAGCGCGCAGGCACCGTCCCGACCGAGGACGAGCTCGCCACGTCCACGCCCGAGCCCGACCGCCGCACGACCCCGGGAGAGTGATGAACCGACTGCGTCTGTTCGCCGCCGTACTCGCGGCGGGCCTCGCGCTCGCGGCCTGCGGACAGGGGTCCGGCTCCGGTGACCCTGCCGCGTACCCGTCCGGACCGATCCGCATGCTCGTCCCCTACACGGCCGGCGGCCCCACGGACATCGCCGCGCGCTCGCTCGCGACGTACATGGAGAGCACGCTCGGGCAGACCGTCGTGGTGGAGAACGAGCCCGGTGCCTCGGGCTCGACGGCCTACCACGAGCTCCTCTCCTCCGATCCGGACGGGCACACGCTCTCCATGACCGCCCTGCCCACGGCCGTGCTCAACTACCTGGTCAACGACGTCGGCTACACCCGCGAGGACTTCGCACCGATCGGCGTGATCACGCAGGTGCCCTCCGCGCTCGTCGTCCCGGCCACCTCGTCCTACGCCGATCTCGGGGCGCTCTTCGCCGACGCGCGAGCCGACCCGGCCAAGGTCACCGTCGGCACGCCGGGAGCGACCAACACCCACGCCGCGGAGACCCGCCGCATCACCCGGCTCTACGACGTGCCGTTGACCGTGCTGCCGTTCAACGGCAACCAGGAGGTTCTGACGGCCCTCCTGGGCGGCAACACGACCGCCGGGTTCGTCAACGTGTCGCAGGACATGCTGCCCTCGATCGAGTCGGGCGCCCTGCGGGTGCTCGCCGTGGGCACCGAGCAGCGACTGCCTTACCTGAACGGGCCGACCTTCGTGGAGCAGGGGTATCCGGAGATCACCAAGAGCACCACGACGTTCGGCGTGATCGCGCCGGCGGGGACGCCCCAACCGGTGATCGCCCGGTTGGAGGAGACGATGCGCGCCGCCTCGGCGGATGCTGGAGTCCGCCAGGGCCTGGACGAGCGGTACGTGCCCGGGCAGTTCATGGGCAGCGCCGAGCTTGCGGCGTTGTTCGCCGAGACCGAGCAGACGTTTCGAGGGGTGGCCGGTGGCTGAGGTAGGAGCGGACAGCGGAGCAACCGCGTTGGTGGAGGCGCTGCGCGAGCTCGACGTCGACATCGCGTTCGGTTTGCCCGGCGTGCACAACCTGCCCGTGTGGGAGGCGTGCGCGGCCGCCGGGATCCGATTGGTGGGGGTGCGGCACGAGCAGGCCGCCGCCTACGCGGCCGACGGGTACGCACGGGCGACGGGACGGCTGGGGGTCGCGGTGGTGACCACCGGCCCGGGCGCGGCCAACACCCTCGGTGCCACCGGTGAGGCGATGACGTCCGGCGCACCGGTGCTCGTGCTCGCCACCGACATCCCGTCGACGTTGCGCCGTCCCGGCGTGTACCGCGGCGTGCTGCACGAGACCCGCGACCAGGCGGCGATGTTCGCCCCGGTGACCAAGGCGGCCACGACCGCCGGGGCGGCATCCGAGCTGCGTGCCGCTGTCCTGCGCGCCGGCCGGACGGCGCTGGCCGCCCCGACGGGTCCGGTGTACCTGGGCGTCCCCACCGACCTCCTCAGCCAGGCTGCCGGCAGCTCGCAAGCCGACCCCGGCCTCCCCGCGGAACGCCCGTCGTCCGGCGGTGGCGGTGAGCTGCGGGAGGCGCTCGCGATGGTGGAGCGCGCGGAGCGACCCCTGCTGTGGGTCGGGGGCGGGGCGCTGCGGGCAGGCGCAGGCGACGCCGTGGGTCTGCTCGCCGAGCGGCTGGGCGCCCCGGTGATCACCACGTACAACGGCCGCGGGGTCCTCCCGCCCGACCACCCGTGCCTGGTGCCAGGCCCCGCGCACGTCCCGGCGATCGGGGCGCTGTGGGACGAGGCCGATCTCGTGATCGCCGTCGGCAGCGACTTCGACGGCATGACCACCCAGAACTGGCGGATGCCGGCGCCTCCCGCGCTGCTCGCGATCAACGTCGACGCCGAGGACGCCACGAAGAACTACCAGCCCGACCTCGTCCTCGTCGGCGACGCGCTGGCCGTCACCGAGCGGCGGGCGGCCGCCGTTCCGGCCCGCGACGGCCGGGGCGACCTCACCGCGCGGATCGAGGGGCTGCGCGGTGAGGTCGCGGCGCTGGTGCAGGAGGAGGAGCCGCAGGCCGCTCTGCTGCTGGACGCGCTCGACCGGCTGGTCCCCGCCGACGCGACGGTGCTCGCCGACATGTGCATCGCGGGCTACTGGGTGGCCGGTTTCCACCGCGTGCCCGGCCCGCGCCGGCTCGCCTACCCGATGGGCTGGGGCACGCTGGGCTTCGCCTTCCCGGCCGCGCTGGGTGCGGCCGCCGCCGGTATGGGCCGCGCGGTCGCGGTGGTGGGCGACGGTGGCTTCCTCTTCGCCTGCGGCGAGCTGGCCACAGCGGCACAGGAGCAGCTGCCACTCACCGTCGTGCTCGTCGACGACGGCGGCTACGGGATGCTGCGCTTCGACCAGGTGCAGGCCGGGGTGCCCACTCGTGGCGTCGACCTGGCCACCCCCGACTTCGTCGCGCTCGCCGCGGCGTTCGGGGTGCCTGGGGAACAGGTCGACGGGTTCGGCGACGCGTTCGAGGCCGCGCTGGCGAAGAGCCTCGACGCCGACGGCCCGAACCTCATTGCGGTCCGTGCCGCGCTCACTCCGCCACCCTCGACCTCACCGCGGTGGTACCGCGCGAAGGCGCCGCGGTGATCGACAAGCG
>DASYES010000643.1:0-1935 GCA_036498885.1 Pseudonocardia sp. | reverse complement strand
CCCCAGCCGGCCAGCCCGGAGGAACGTGTGCCGTCACGCTCCCAGCATAGCTCACTCGAACACAAGTTCCCACAGATTTACGCGCCCGGCGTCATTCCCGCGGGGCGCACGGCCCCGCACCATGATCGTGGTGGATTAGGTGCGCTATTTGACGTGGGGGCGGGGGAGTGGACGGCTCAATTTCGTTCTGCATCTTGAAGCGAATATGCTGTGGGGGCCGTATTCCTGGCGCTTCCCCTGGTCAACCGGAGTCTTGCCCGCATGCCTGCCCGTACCCTCGCCACGCGTGACGACCTGCGCAACGTCGCGATCGTCGCGCACGTCGACCACGGCAAGACCACGCTGGTGGACGCGATGCTGTGGCAGTCGGGGGCGTTCCGCGCAGGCGCACACATCGCTGAGCGCGTGCTCGATTCCGGCGACCTCGAGCGGGAAAAGGGCATCACGATCCTGGCCAAGAACACCGCGGTGCAGCACGGCGGCCTGACCATCAACATCGTGGACACGCCGGGCCACGCGGACTTCGGCGGCGAGGTGGAGCGCGGCCTGTCCATGGTCGACGGGGTGCTGCTGCTCGTCGACGCGAGCGAGGGGCCGCTGCCGCAGACCAGGTTCGTGCTGCGCAAGACCCTCGAGGCGAAGCTGCCGGTCATCCTCGTGATCAACAAGGTGGACCGGGCGGACGCGCGGATCGCCGAGGTCGTGGACGCGTGCTACGAGCTGTTCCTGGACCTGGACGCGACCGAGGAGCAGATCGAGTTCCCGATCGTGTACGCCTCGGCCCGGGCGGGCCGGGCGTCGCTCACCCGGCCGGAGGACGGCACCCTGCCGGACTCGCCGGACCTGGAGCCGCTGTTCACTGTGCTGCGCGACACGGTGCCCGCGCCGTCCTACGCAGCTGAAGCGCCGCTGCGGGCGCACGTCACCAACCTGGACGCCTCCTCCTACCTGGGCCGGATCGCGCTGTGCCGGGTGCACAGCGGGACGATCAGCCGCGGGCAGCAGGTGGCCTGGTGCCGCCGGGACGGCTCGGTGGAGCGCGTGAAGATCACCGAGCTGTACCTCACGGAGGCGCTGGAGCGGGTGCCGGCCCAGACCGCGGGCCCGGGGGACATCATCGCGGTGGCGGGCATCGCCGACATCATGATCGGCGAGACGCTGGCGGACGCCGACGACCCGCGGCCGCTGCCGCTGATCACGGTGGACGAGCCGGCGGTGTCGGTGACGATCGGCGTCAACACCTCGATGCTGGCCGGGCGCGCGGCCGGGGCCAAGGTCACCGCCCGGCTGGTCCGCGACCGGCTCAACCGCGAACTGGTCGGCAACGTCTCGCTGGACGTGCTGCCCACCGAGCGGCCCGACACCTGGGAGGTCCGCGGCCGTGGCGAGCTCGCGCTGGCCGTGCTGGTGGAGCAGATGCGCCGGGAGGGCTACGAGCTGACCGTGGGCCGGCCGTCCGCCGTCACCCGCGAGGTGGACGGCGCCGTCTACGAGCCGGTGGAGCGCCTGTCGGTGGACGTGCCCGAGGAGTACCTGGGCGCCGTGACCTCGCTGATGGCCGTGCGCCGGGGCCGGATGGAGTCGATGACCAACCACGGCACCGGCTGGGTCAGGCTCGAGTTCATCGTGCCCGCCCGCGGGCTGATCGGCTTCCGCACCCAGTTCCTGACCGAGACCCGCGGCACCGGGATCATGCACCACGTCTTCGAGGGCTACGAGCCGTGGGCGGGCGCCATGCGCGGCCGCGCGACCGGCTCGCTGGTCGCCGACCGGACCGGCGCCGCCTCCGCCTACGCCATGTTCAACCTGCAGGAGCGCGGCTCGCTGTTCGTCCAGCCCGGCGACACGGTCTACGAGGGAATGATCGTCGGGGAGAACTCCCGCGCCGACGACATGGACGTGAACATCGCCAAGGAGAAGAAGCTCACCAACGTC
>DASYES010000642.1:0-5975 GCA_036498885.1 Pseudonocardia sp. | reverse complement strand
CCGGAGGTGACGCTCGGCCTGCTGCCCGGTGGCGGCGGGGTCGTGCGGATCACCCGGATGCTCGGCATCGCCGACGGCTTCATGAAGGTGCTGGCGCAGGGCCAGCGGCACAAGCCCGCTGCCGCGGTCGAGATCGGCATCATCGACGAGCTCGCCGCCGGCCACGAGGAGATGCTCGCCAAGGCGCGGGC
Organism: Pseudonocardia sp.; assembly: GCA_036498885.1. GTDB lineage: Bacteria > Actinomycetota > Actinomycetes > Mycobacteriales > Pseudonocardiaceae > Pseudonocardia. Next base: position 5,784 of record DASYES010000642.1, on the reverse strand, counting down.
CTGGATCGCCGCCAACCCCGACGCCGCACAGCCGTGGGACAAGCCGGGGTACAAGGTGCCCGGTGGCACCCCGGCCACGCCGAAGCTCGCCGCGATGCTCCCGGCGTTCCCCGCCAACCTGCGCAAGCAGCTCAAGGGCGCCCCGATGCCGGCCCCGCGCAACATCCTCGCCGCGGCGGTGGAGAGCACCCAGGTCGACGTCGACACCGCGTTCCGCATCGAGGCGCGCTACTTCGTCGAGCTGGTCACCGGCCAGGTCTCGAAGAACATGACCAAAGCGTTCTTCTACGACCTGCAGGCCATCAACGGCGGGAAGTCTCGTCCCGAGGGCTACGACACGTGGCAGCCGCGCAAGGTTGCGGTGCTCGGCGCCGGGATGATGGGCGCGGGCATCGCGTACTCCTGCGCGCTCGCGGGCTGGGAGGTCGTGCTCAAGGACGTCTCGCTGGCGGCAGCGGAGAAGGGCAAGACCTACTCCGAGGGCCTCGTCGCCAAGGGCGTCAAGCGCGGGAAGACCACCCTGGAGAAGGGTGAGGCGCTGCTCGAGCGCATCACCCCGACCGGCGACTACAACGACCTCGCGGGCTGCGACATCGTCATCGAGGCGGTGTTCGAGTCGGTCCAGCTCAAGCAGGAGGTCTTCCGCGAGGCCGCCAAGTACATCGAGCCCGACGCGCTGCTGTGCTCCAACACCTCGACGCTGCCGATCACCGAGCTCGCCGCGGGCGTCGACCGCCCGGGTGACTTCATCGGGTTGCACTTCTTCTCTCCTGTGGACAAGATGCCGCTCGTCGAGATCATCCGCGGCGAGCGCACCTCGGACGCCACGCTCGCCAAGGCGTTCGACGTGACGATCGGGCTGAAGAAGACACCGATCGTCGTCAACGACAGCCGCGGCTTCTTCACCAGCCGCGTGATCGGCACCTTCCTCAACGAGGGCGTGGCGATGCTCGGCGAGGGCATCGACCCGCAGACGATCGAGCAGGCGTCGGCGCAGGCCGGCTATCCGGCTCCGGTGCTGCAGCTGATGGACGAGCTGACGCTCACGCTTCCGCAGAAGATCCGCAACGAGTCGCGCGCCGCGCTCGAGGCGGCGGGCGGCACGTGGAAGGGGCACCCGGCCGAGGCCGTGATCGACCGGCTGGTCGGGGAGTTCGACCGCAAGGGCAAGAGCTCGGGCGCGGGCTTCTACGAGTACGCCGAGGGTAAGCGGGTGCGGCTGTGGCCGGGCCTGCGTACCGAGCTCGGGGCCACGAACCACGACGTCGACCTGCACGAGCTCGCCGAGCGGATGCTCTTCGTCGAGGCGATCGAGACGCAGAAGTGTCTCGACGAGGGCGTGCTCACCTCGGTGCCCGACGCCAACATCGGCTCGATCTTCGGCATCGGTTTCCCTGCCTGGACGGGCGGCGTCGTGCAGTACGTCGAGGGTTACCCGGGTGGGCCGGCAGGCTTCGTCGCGCGGGCTGATGAGTTCGCGCGCAAGTACGGCGAGCGCTTCCAGGTGCCGGAGAGCCTGCGCAAGCGGGCGGCGGCAGCCGCCTGACGCGTCGAACGAGCGGCACTGCCGCCCACACCTATTGGGCGGCAGTGCCGCTCGTTGCATCGGAGACCACTGCAGCGAGGGTCCCTTCACGGTTCAGTACCGCCCGTTGTCTCCTCGCGCCTGTGCCCCGGGCCAGCACGCCTTCGAGGAGCTCGTGCACCGTTTCCCGGTCGCCTGCCTCCTCCAGTGCCGGCCGCACGTGCTCGACCAGCCGCCCGATCACGTCGGCGGCGGGAGCGGGGCGCCAGGTTCCCGGGTCGAGCAGGTCGCCTTCCATCCCTGACCGCCCGGCGCGCCACGCGGCGAGCCGGAGCACCTCGGTGCGCACCGGGTCGGGCTCCTGGCCCGCCTGCCACGCTCGTACCGCGGTCTGGACGAGCGCGCGCGTGAGCGCCGCGACCAGCACGGCGTCGTCGGGTTCCCGGCACACGTCGGCCACGCGTACCTCGACGGTGGGGTGCTGCCGCGACAAGCGGGCGTCGAGATAGAGCATCCCCTCGTCCAGCACCGTGCCGGTGGCGAGCACCGAGTCGACGAACTGCCGGTAGGCGGCGACGGAGCCGAAGAGCCCGTAGGGGCCGGCGGACGGCCACCGTTGCCAGACCTGGCTGCGGTAGCTGGCATAGCCGGAGTCCTCACCGAGCCAGAACGGGGAGTTCGCGCTCAGCGCGAGGAGCGGGGCCAGCCAGGGCCGGATCCGGTCCAGGGCGGCGACGCCCTCCTCCGCGGACTCGATCGCCACATGGACGTGGCATCCGCAGGTGAGCTGCTCGGAAGCCGTACGTCCGAAGCGGCGGGCCATCTCCTCGTAGCGACGCGACGGAGAGATGGTCGGATCCACCGGAAGCGGGGAGGTAGCCAGCGCGGCGAGAGCCACCCCGACGTCGCCTGCCGCGCCCACCGCGGTCGCCCGGGCCGAGCGCAGCTCTGCCCCCAGCTCGTCGAGGGTGTGGCAGGGTTTCGTGCCGGTCTCCAGCTGCTCGCGGTGCAGCTCGGCGGTCAGCTCGTCCTCGTCGGAGTCGGTGGCGGCGAGCGCCACGTTGCCGACCGCGCGCGGTCGACCGGTCTCCGGATCGACCAGCAGGAACTCCTCCTCGACACCGACTGTCCGCACGCTCACGCGCAGCAGTATGGCGGCCGCGACGAGATCCGCTCGGTGAGGCACGGCCGGGTGGACGCTCCTCGTGAGGGCGGTCGGAGCGGGATCAATCGGGCATCATGGACATGTGGCCGACTGGGTGTTCGGGATCGTCGACCGTCTCGGAGCAGTAGGTGTGGGGCTCCTCATCCTGCTGGAGAACCTGATTCCGCCGATTCCGTCCGAGGTCATCCTCCCGCTGGCTGGGTTTCGCGCGCGCACCGGAGCGTTGAGCGTCCTCACCGTGTGGCCTGCGGCGACCGCCGGTTCGGTGCTGGGGGCGCTGGTGCTCTACGGCCTCGGGGCCTGGCTCGGGTACGACCGTCTCCACCGCCTGGCCGACCGCCGCTGGTTCGTGCTCGCGAGCCGGCGGGACATCGAGCGGGGCCACCGGCTGTTCGACCGGCACGGGGGCAAGGTGGTGCTGCTCGCACGATGCGTCCCGCTCGTGCGCAGCATCGTGTCGATCCCCGCGGGCGTCTCCGGCATGCCGTTGGGCAGGTTCGTCCTGCTCACGGCGGTTGGCAGCGGGGTGTGGAACGCGGTGTTCATCGGGCTCGGATGGGTGCTGGGCGAGAACTGGGACCATGTGGAGGGCTGGCTCGGGCCGATCAGCTACGTAGTGGTCGCGCTCCTCGTCGTCGGACTGGTGATCCTCGTGGTGCGCCGGATCCGCGCCCGCTCCGTCGTTGCCTGATCACTGTGTTCCGCCGTTCGGCGGCGCGAGTGCGTCCGAATGTCGCCCGCTCCGCCCCCCGGCTTGCCCTGCCACCGCGCTCTGGGTCAAGCTTCCGCGCCGGTTGCCGTTTCGGGCCGGCAGCCGGGCGGGTGATCGAGGTGGACGTGACGACGGAGCAGGAGTGGGCCGAGGACCGGAAGCGGTTCGCCGCCGGCGGTTCGGACGGCTACGCGGGCCTCGCCGACGCGGGCCCGCTCGCGCGAGAGTTCGTGAATCTCGCCGCGAAGCTCGCGGGCGAGGTGTCGGTGCACGGTGTGCTGCAGCGAGTGGTGGAGGCCGCTCGGTCCGCGGTGCAGGGTGCTGACCTCGTCAGCGTGACGCTACGGGCACCGGGCGGCTTCCACACGCCCGTTGAGACCGATCCACTGGCCACCGAGCTCGACGAGGTGCAGTACCGCCTCGACGAGGGTCCGTGCGTGGAGGCCACCCGGATGGCCGGGCTCGGGATGACCTACTGCTCCGACCTCGGCGACTGCCCCGAGTTCCCGCGGTTCGGGCGCGCCGCGGTCGGTATGGGTGTGGGCAGCATCCTCGCGGTGGGCATGTTCCCCCACGGCGGCGACGCGCCCCGGATGGGTGCGCTGAACATCTACTCGCACGAGGTCGGTGGCCTCGACGAGCAGGACCGGGACATCGCTCTCGTGCTGGCGGCGCACGCCTCCACCGCGCTCGCGGCCACCATGGCGTGCACGGCTGCCGACCTGGAGGCCGCCCAGCTGCGTGAGGCGCTGAAAACGCGCGACGTCATCGGTCAGGCCAAGGGCATACTCATGGAGCGCCGCAAGATCTCCGCCGACGAGGCGTTCGACCTGCTGCGGTCGGCCTCGCAGTCGCTGAACATGAAGCTCACCAAGGTGGCACAGACGTTCGTGGAGCGGCGTGCGGACATCTGAACGCACATGATCCGTCTCGCCGGTGTCCGTAAGCGCTACCGCGGCCGGCTCGAGGTCCTCACAGGCGTCGACCTCGAGCTGGCGCCGGGGCGTCCTGTGGCGGTCGTCGGCGGCAACGGCGCTGGTAAGTCCACGCTCCTGCGGATCGTCGCCGGGTGCGCAGCCCCGACGGCGGGAACGGTTTCGGGCCGGCCCCGGGTCGTCGGGTTCCTGCCCGGTGGCTTCCCGGCATCCCCGCGGATGCCCGTCCGCGGGTACCTTCGCCACCTGGCGGCGCTGCACGGCGCTCGTGCCGCGGACGCCGCACGCGACACCGACGCGCTGCTCGACGACCTCGGCTTCACCGGCGACCTGGACGCCCCGGTCGCCCGGCTCTCCACAGGCAACGCGCAGAAGGTGGGCCTCGCGCAAGCCCTGACCTGCCGCGCGGACCTCCTGGTGCTCGACGAGCCGTGGTCGAACCTGGACGCGTCGGCGGCCGCGGCGCTCGATGCCCGGCTCGGCGCCGAGCTCGCCCGCGGGGCCGGAATGCTCGTCGCCGACCACACGGGACGTGCGGGCGCGCTGCCCGCAGCCACGGTGCTGCGTCTCGCCGGCGGTGTGCTGAGCCCGGCCGCGGTCGAGAGCGAGGTGCACGCGATCGGGCACACGGTCGTGGAGCTGCTCTGCCCGGACGGCGCTGCCGACGTCCTGCGCCGCCTCCCGCCGGTGGACGACTGCCGCGCCGGACCGGGCTGGCTGGTCGTGCGGGTGCCCGCCCACCACGGTGATGCGTTGCTGGCCGCGGCGCTCGCGGCGGGCTGCTCGGTGGTCGGTGTGCGGCGGGACGGACGCCCGTAGTCGTCCCGGACTCGCGGCGGCCGCCGGGTCGGCCGCTCCGCTGATCTCCCATGTCCGCGATTGACACAGCGCCCCGTTACCGTCATGGTTAGCTACATGAGTAATGAACCGACAGACCGGTGGAGTCGGTGGTCGGTGTGAAGGACGACGGGCGGCCGCTGTTCGCGCAGATCGCCGAGCAGATCGAGAGCCTGATCGTCGACGGATCACTGGCAGAGGAGGCACAGGTGCCTTCGACCAACGATCTGGCGGCCTTCCACCGGATCAACCCGGCCACGGCGGCGAAGGGCGTCAACCAACTGGTGGCGGACGGACTGCTCTACAAGAGACGAGGAATCGGAATGTTCGTCGCGACCGGGGCCCGGACGCAGCTGCTGGAGCGCCGCCGCGAGGACTTCGCGCGTCAATATCTGGCCCCGCTTCTGGTGGAGGCCCGCAAGCTCGGCATCGACGCCGAGCAGATCAAGAAGATGATCGATGTCTGGGGGGACCAGGGATGAGCGTCATCAGGATGAATGGCGTCACCAAGCGGTACGGCGAGGTCACAGCGCTGGACGGGGTGAGTATGGAGCTGGCCGAGAACCAGATCCACGGCCTGCTCGGGCGCAACGGAGCCGGCAAGACCACG
>DASYES010000641.1:0-4692 GCA_036498885.1 Pseudonocardia sp. | reverse complement strand
GCCACCTGGGCCAGCGTCTCCTCCCCGTAGAGGCCCTGGCTCCCGGTGAGGAACCAGATCTCGCGGTCCGCCGTGGTCGATCCCGTCACTGCTTCGCTCCCGTCTGGCCGTACACGTTCTGGTAGCGATCGAAGAGCGCGTCCACGTCGTCCTGCGGGATCGGCGTGAGCGGCCCGAGCTGGCGGGCGATGTGGGTGGAGCGGGCCACGTCCTCGCACATCACGGCCGCCTTGACCGCGGCCTTCGCGTCGGGGCCGATCGAGAACACCCCGTGGTTCTGCATGATCACCGCGCGGGAGCGGTGGCCCGCCAGCGTCTCGACGATGCCGCGGCCGATCGAGTCGTCCCCGATGCGGGCGAACGGGCCGAGCGGGATGGGGCCTCCGAACTCGTCGGCCATCGCCGTGAGCGCGCAGGGGATCGGCTCCGCACGGGCCGACCACGCGCACGCGTAGGTCGAGTGGGTGTGCACGACGCCGCCGACCTCCGGCATGTGCCGGTACACGTACGCGTGGGCCGCCGTGTCGCTCGACGGGGAGAGCTCGCCGTCGACGAGCTCACCGTCGAGGTCGCAGGCGACGATGGCGTCCGGGGTGAGATCGTCGTAGGACACCCCGCTGGGCTTGATCAGGAACAGGTCGTGCCCGGGCACCCGGGCCGAGACGTTGCCCGCCGTCCAGACGACGAGTCCGTAGCGCACCAGCTCGGCGTGCAGGGCTGCGACCTGCTCGCGCAGCTCGTCGACGACTTCCTTCGCGGACTCGGGGATCACCGGCCGTCCTTCCCGCTCGTGTTGCTCCGGTCTGCGTTCTTCGTCTCGAGGGCCTGCGTGCGCAGGGCATGCAGGCGGTGCATCACGTCGTTGCCACCGCCCGCGCCACGGCGGCCGAAGTGCTCGTGCAGGCGGACGTACTCGGCGTAGAGCGCGTCGTAGGCACGCGCCCGCACGGGGTCGGGTCGGTAGACGGCCCGGTTGACCTTGCCCATCGCCGCGGCGGCCACGCGAACATCCGCGTGCGCGCCCGCGGCGACGGCGGCGTGTATGGCCGAGCCGAGTGCGGGGCCTTGGTCCGACCCGATCGTCGAGAGCGGGCGGTCGCACACGTCGGCGTAGATCTGCATGAGCAGCTCGTTCTTCAGCAGCCCGCCCGCCACCACGAGCTCCCCGACCGGCACGCCCGAGCGTTCGAACGCCTCGATGATCGTGCGGGTGCCGAAGGCCGTGGCCTCGAGCAGTGCGCGGTAGGTGTCCTCGGGCCGGGTGGCGAGCGTCTGGCCCACCACCAGCCCGGACAGCTCGTGGTCGACGAGCACGGAGCGGTTGCCGGAGTGCCAGTCCAGCGCGACGAGCCCGTGCTCGCCGACGGCCTGGTCGGCCGCCAGCTCGGTGAGCAGTCCGTGGACGTCGAGCCCGCGGTCGGCGGCACGGGCGTGGTAGTGCGGGGGGACGCTCATGTCGACGAACCAGCCGAAGATGTCGCCGACGCCGCTCTGCCCGGCCTCGTAGCCCCAGCGTCCCGGCAGGATCCCGCCGTCGACGACCCCACACATCCCCGGTACCTCGCCGAGGCGGTCGGACACCATCACGTGGCACGTCGAGGTGCCCATGATCGCCACCATCTGACCGGGCTCGACGGCCTGTGCCGCGGGCACGGTGACGTGCGCGTCGACGTTGCCGACGGCGACGGGGATCCCCTCGGGCAGGCCCGTCCACGCGGCCGCCTGCGCCGTGAGCCCGCCCGCACGGTCACCGAGCCGGCCGATGGGGTGCTCCAGCTTCGCCTCGACGAAGTCGGCGAACGCGGGGTTCAGTGCGGCGAGGTAGTCCCGGCCCGGGTAGCGGCCGTCCTGGTGGATGCCCTTGTAGCCCGCGGTGCAGGCGTTGCGCACGTACGTTCCGCACAGCTGCCACACGATCCAGTCGGCAGCCTCCACCCAGCGCTGCGTGCGGGCGTAGACCTCCGGGTCCTCCTCCAGCAGCTGCAGCGCCTTGGCGAACTCCCACTCCGAGGAGATCCGCCCGCCGTAGCGCGCGAGCCACGGCTCGCCACGTTCCTCGGCGACGGCGGTGATCCGGTCGGCCTGGGCCTGCGCGGCGTGGTGCTTCCACAGCTTCGGATAGGCGTGCGGGCGGTCGGCCAGCTCCGGCAGCTCGCACAGCGGTGTGCCGTCGGCGAGTGTCGGGAGCACCGTGCAGGCCGTGAAGTCCGTGCCGATCCCGACGACGTCACGCGGATCCACCCCGGACGCCGCCAGCGCCTTGGGTACGGCGGTCCTGAGCACCTCCAGCCAGTCGGCGGGCACCTGTAGGGCCCAGTCGGGTGGAAGCACGGCGCCGGTGGTGGGCAGCGCCCGCTCCACCGACCCGTGCGGGTACGGGTGCACGGCGTCGGCCAGTTCCTCGCCGTCCGCCACCCGGACGACCACAGCCCGCCCGGACAGCGTGCCGAAGTCGATCCCGACAGCCACGGCGCGGCGCGGATCGACGGTGCGCACTGCGCGACCACTCACGGAGCAACTCCCCCCACAGCCTTGTGAGCGCTAACAATGTGAGCGCTAACACGGAATGTCAAGCCCTTCGGGAAACCCGACGGATCAGGCATGCGGCAGCATGAGACACATGCCCGACTCGCCCCCGGCCCCCGTCATGACCGACGTTGCGCGGCTGGCCGGCGTCTCCCATCAGACCGTCTCCCGCGTGGTCAACGACTCGCCCCACGTCAGCGCGCAGACCCGGACCCGGGTACTGGCCGCGATGGAGCAACTCGGCTACCGGCGCAACGCCGTGGCCCGGGCGCTGGCCACCCGCCGGTCCGGCACGCTCGGCGTGATCACCTTCGACACGGTGCTGCACGGCCCCGTCACCACGCTCTACGGCGTCGAGCAGGCCGCCGGGGCGCTCGGGCTCGGTGTGAGCATCGCGGTGGTCGACAGGGTCAGCTCCGACGCCGTCGTGCGCGCGCTGAGCCGGCTGGAGGACCAGTCCGTCGAAGGCGTGGTCGCGCTGGCCACGCAGGAGGATGCCGTGCGGGCCCTCACCGCCGGGTTGCGGGCGCTACCGACCGTCTTCGTCGGCGGCCTTGCGGGAGCGGCCGAGGCCGATGCGCCTGCCGTCGGCACCGACCAGCTCACCGGAGCCCGCGCCGCCACCCGGCACCTGCTCCAGCTCGGGCACCGCACGGTGCACCACCTGGCCGGTCCGCAGGACTGGCTCGACGGCCGGTGGCGCGTGGAGGGCTGGCGGGAGGCGCTGCGCACAGCAGGCGCCGAGGAGCCCGAGCTCGTCGAGGGCGACTGGAGCGCACGTTCCGGATACGTGGGGATGCGGGAGATGCTGGCCGCCGACCCCACCCTCACTGCGGTCTTCGCCGCCAACGACCAGATGGCACTCGGCGCCCTGCGCGCGCTCGACGAGGTGGGCCGTCGCGTCCCCGATGACGTCAGCATCGTCGGTTTCGACGACGTCCCGGAGGCCGAGTTCTTCCGCCCTCCCCTCACCACGGTCCGACAGCACTTCGCCGAGTCCGGGCAGCTCGCGGTGCACCTGCTGCTGGGTCTGATCCGTCCCGAGGACGCGGCCGCCGGCGCGGCGCCCCCTCCCCTCGTGCCCACGGAGCTGATGGTTCGCCGCAGCTCCGGCCCCCCGCCCACGTGATCGCTGCGAGATCCCGGTTTCCGCCCTCGACAGGGCGAACACTCCGATCTCGCGGCGATCATGGTCAGTCGGCCAGCGTCGAGCCCCGCACGACGAGACGGGTGGGCAGCTCCACCGCACCGCGGTGCGGCCGCCCGCCCACGGCGTCGAGCAGCATCCGGGCCGCGCTCCGGCCCAGCTCTTCCAGCTCCAGGTCCACCGTGGTCAACGGCGGGCGGCAGGCCATCGCCATCACGTCCCAGTTGTCGAAGCCGGTGACCGCGACGTCGTCGGGGATGTGCCTGCCCAGCTCGCGGAGCCGGTCGCACACGCCACGGGCGATCTGGTCGCTCCCGCACGAGATCGCGTCCAGCTCCGGGTGGGCACGCAGCAGCAGGTCGACGGCCTGCCGCCCCCACCGCTCGCTCCACTCCCCGTACATCGGTGGTCCACGGAACGCCGGCCCGGCCGTCTCGGCGGCAGCCCGCGCCCGCTCGACGGCACTGCGATGCCGCTCCGGACCGGTGACGTGGGCGATCGCCGCGCGTCCGATGTCCCCGAGGTGCGTGACGGCCGATGCGGCGCCGCCCCGGTCGTCCACGAGGACCGTGGCGTCCGCCGGATCGGTGGAGCCGTTGAACGCGTACACGACGGGGATCGGCACGGCGATCGGTGGACGCGGTTCGGTGCGACGACCGGTCACGATGATGCCGTCGACGCGGCGGGCGAGCAGCGTGCGCAGGTAGTGCTGCTCGCGCAGCGGGTCGTCGCGGGTGTCGCACAGGAGAAGCGCCATCTCACCCGCGCTGAGGGCGTCCTCGGCGCCCAGCATGATCGGGATGCTGAACCGCCCGGAGCTGTCGGTGGTGACCAGGCCGACGGTGTAGCTGCGACCGGACGACAGCGCCCTGGCCCGCCCGTCCGGCGTGAATCCGAGCTGCTCGGCGGCCCGCCGCACCCGCTCACGGGTCTCGCGCCGCAGCTGGCCGGTGTCGTTGAGGGCCTTCGACGCCGTGCCCGGCGAGACACCGGCCAGCGCCGCGACGTCGGTGATGCGC
>DASYES010000640.1:0-3460 GCA_036498885.1 Pseudonocardia sp. | reverse complement strand
CGACGACGGTGTCGGCAGCCCGGACGGAACGCCGGCCGGTCACGGGCTCAGCGGCCTCACCGAGCGGCTCGCGGCGATCGGGGGCCGGGTGGACGCCGGTCCGACGGCCACCGGCGGCTACCGCCTGCGCGCCGAGGTCCTGCCGCGCACCGCCCCCGTCCGGCGGCCGGAGCCGACCGGATGATCACGGTGCTGCTCGCCGACGACCAGGCGCTGATCCGGGGCGCGTTGGCGGCGATGCTGGGCCTGGAGCCCGACATCGAGGTGGTGGCCCAGGTCGGGTCGGGTGCCGAGGTGGTGCCCGCCGCGCTGCGGACCCTGCCGGACGTCGCGCTGCTCGACGTCCAGATGCCCGGTGGGGACGGCCTCGACGCCGCCGCCGCGTTGCGCGCCGCGCTTCCGACGTGCCGTGTCGTCGTGCTCACGACGTTCGGCAGGCCCGGCTACCTGGCCCGTGCCATGCGCGCCGGTGCGGCGGGGTTCGTGGTGAAGGACGCCCCGCCCGAGCAGCTGGTCGACGCCGTGCGCCGGGTGCACGCGGGGCTCCGGGTGGTGGATCCCGTGCTCGCGGCGGAGTCGCTATCCACCGGCACGAGCCCGCTGACCGACCGGGAGCGGGACGTGCTGCTCGCCGCGGCCGACGGTGCCACGGTGGCGGACGTGGCGGCGCGGCTGCACCTGTCGGAGGGCACGGTGCGCAACCACCTGTCCGCGGCGATCGGCAAGACATCCGCCCGCACCCGCGCCGAGGCCGTGCGGCTCGCGGACGAGCGCGGCTGGTTGTAGATCAGCTCGTGGATCGGTCCCGGCTGCTACGGATCCCGGCGATGACGAGCGCCAGCCCGTGGTCGAAGTGCGCGTCGGGGTGTGGGGCGGCAAGGTCGTCCCGTGCGGCGAGCAGGTGCGGATGCCGGTCGGGATCGAGCGCCGCGTCGAGCCGTTCGCGGGCGGCCCGTCCGCCCTCGGGGAGGGCGGCGGCGAGCTGCTCCTCGGTGACGTGGGCGACGACGTAATAGGTGAGGGTGTCGGTGGCCCAAGTCGCTGCACGGTGGTCGAGCCCCGCTCCCACGAGCAGCCCCACCATGGTCTCGCCGTAGGCGAGGGCGTTGGGCAGGGGGAAGAAGCTGCCGGAGAACAGGCGGGCGCCGTCGCGGCGTGACAGCAGCGCCCGGCGTAACCGGCGCGCCACGTCGGCGGCGAGCTCGTCCCACGGCTGTCCTGCGGGGAGGTCGGCGGGGACCCCCGCGAGGAGCGCGTCGGCCATCGCCTCCAGCAGAGCCTGCTTGCTGCGGAAGTGCCAGTAGGTAGCCCCGTTCCGGACGTCCAGCGCGTCGGTGAGCCTGCGCATGGTCAGGTGCTCGAGGCCGACCTCGTCCAGGAGGTCAAGGGCGACGGCGACCACGCGGTCGCGGGTGAGTCGCACGTGGGGCCTCCCGAAATCTGATTGTCGGAGCGGTGAGTATGACGCATTCTTCAACGGCGTTGAAGTTCAACGTCGTTGAAGGAGGCCGGATGCTCATCCGCAACACGCCGTGAGGTCTGCGGGCCGCGCCCTCCCCGGGCCCGGCCCGTTCCGTTCGCTTTCGACGATCACGAGGAGGCCACATGCGTACGGTCCGATTCCACACCTACGGCGGTCCGGAGGTGCTCACCATCGAGGAGACGCCGGTTCCACGGCCCGCGGAGGGAGAGCTCCTGGTCGAGGTCGCGGCGGTCGGCGTCAACCTCCCGGTCGTACGGCTCACCCGCGGTGGCCCCGGCGGCGCCGGCGTCCCGCTGCCGCACGCGCCCGGCGGCGACGTCGTGGGCAGGGTGGCGGCCGTTGGCGCAGGCGTGACCGGGTGGGAGCTCGGTCGGCGGGTGGCTGCACTCGCCCCCACCGGTGCCTACGCCGAGTACGTACCGGTACCAGCTGCCCTCGCAGCGCCGGTTCCCGGTGGGATCGACGACGAGGCAGCCGTGCAGATGGTGCGCGGTGGCCAGGTGGCGCTCGGCGTCTTGCGTGCGGCCGGGCTGCAGGGTGGGGAGGACGTCCTGGTCACCGCGGCTGCAGGCGGCGTCGGCCATCTGTCGGTGCAGCTGGCCCGGATCCTCGGAGCCGCCCGTGTGGTCGCGGCGATCGGGCCTGCGGCCGGTGCCGCGAAGACCGACGCGCTGCGGGCTGTCGGTGCCGACCAGGTGATCACCTATGACGAGCTGTCCGCAGGCGGGGTGGAGCCGGTCGACGTCGTCCTCGACGGCGTCGGCGGCGAGGTCCAGAGGGCGTGCATCGAGGCTCTCGCTCCCTTGGGCAGGCTCGTAGCCTTCAGCGGCGCAGGCGCCACCGTCGATGTCAACGAGCTGCGCATGCACTCCAGGACGATCATCGGGTTCGCGATGGCCCACTTCGCCGGCGGACGGCCCGAGGTCTACGCCGAGCACCGTCGGGAGTTGTGGGACCTGCATCTCCAGGGCCGGCTCCGCCCGCTCGTCCACCGGGTGCTTCCCCTGGAGCGGTCGGCGGACGCCCACCGCATCGTCGAGAGCCGGGAGAACGTCGGCAAGGTGCTCCTCCGGCCCCATGCCGGGCACAACTGACTGCTGCCGTCCGGCCACAGCCGCCACGAGCCCATCGATCGCTACTCTGGCGATCGTGAGCGACGTGACTACCGCATCCGGAACGGGAACGACGCCACCGGGATCTTCACCACTACGGGACCTTGGTGCCGCGCTGCGCGAATGGGCCACCACCGGTGTGGGGGTCGTCCGCGTGCTGGACCGCCACGGCTTCGGCACTGTCGAGAGCGGGCAGCTGGTGGCGGGCACCGCTGCGGGGTCCGTGGCCGGCGCCCTGTACCGCGGCGCTCTGGACGATGCGGTCGGCCCGCTGGCCGCGGCTGCCGTGGGCGGGCCGCGCACCCAGGAGGCCCATGTCTCCGAGGCCGCCGCGCTCGACGTCGGCCTCGCCTGCGCCGGTGGCGCCACGCTGCTCGGCCATCCGCTCCCCGCGGAGCCCGCGTCCGCGCTCGGAGAGGCGCTGGAGCGCGAGATACCCGCGGCGCTCGTCTCCACCACCGGCGGTGGTGGGGCGCTGGTGCTCACCGGTCCCGAGCTCGCCGACGTCCACGGCGGGCTGGGCTCTGCCGAACTCGACGCCGCTGCGGTGGACACCGCCCGGCAGCTGATGCGGCGCGGGGCCACGGTCACCGAGCGCGTCCAGGTCGAGGGCGGTGAGCTGCTGCTGGACCTGTGGGTGCCGGTGCCCTCCGTGCTGGTGGCGGGGTCGGGAGCCATCGGCGAAGCCCTGGTCGCGCAGGCCGGGCTGCTCGGCTGGAGCGCCCGCACCGAGTCCGAGCTCTCCGTCGTGCAGGCCGCGGTGGCCGCCTTCACCGACGCCGACGTCCTCGTGCTGCTCGACCACGCGCCGTCGTTCGACGCCGTGCTCATCGACGGGCTGCGCCGCGGGCGCGGGTTCATCGGC
>DASYES010000639.1:0-2956 GCA_036498885.1 Pseudonocardia sp. | reverse complement strand
ACGGCATCGGCACCGACAAGGCGTGCTCGATGCCGAAGATGTTCTCCCGCGACGATCTCGCCGTCATGCAGCGAGTACGCACGGCCTTCGACCCGCAGGGGATCTGCAACCCCGGCAAGGTGTTGCCGACGCCTCGGTTGTGCGGGGAACGGCCGGGGAAGTACAAGCCCCACCCGTTGGAGGAGTCGGGAGTGATCGAGCGCCTGTGAGCGACTTCGCGAGTTCACGGTCAGGCGTGTGTGAGGAGGCACGGTGACGACGTCAACCACGCTACGCCCGGACGATCTACGGTCCCTCCGCGACGCCCTGCTCGACACGACGGGCACCGTCGCGATCGCAGGTGCCGGCACGGCCGCCGACTGGGCAGGTCGGCTCGAGCCGGTCGACGCGATGCTCGACATCACCGGCCTGTCCGGTGTGATCACCCACAACCCCGGCGACATGACCGTCTCGGTGCGTGCGGGCACCCCGTTGCGCGCGCTCGCCGACGAGCTGGCGCCGCACGGTCAGCATGTCTCGTTCGACGCCGCGCGCGTCGACGACGGGGCCACCGTGGGAGGCTTGATCGCTACAGGAGACGCCGGTCCTTCGGGGCTGGTCTTCGGCTCCCTGCGCGACCTGGTCATCGGCGTCACCGTCGTGCTGTCCGACGGCACGGTCGCCCGCAGCGGCGGCCATGTGATCAAGAACGTGGCCGGGTACGACCTGGCGAAGCTGCTGCACGGCTCCTACGGCACGCTCGGGGTGATCGCCGAAGTCGTGCTGCGGCTGCATCCCGTCCCGAAGCGCACTGCCACGCTGCTGGCCGACTGTTCGCTCGCCGACGCCGCAGAACTCGCCGGGCGCGTACTCGGCGGTCCGTACGAGCCTGCGGCGTTGGAGTGGGTGTCCTATGACGCGCGCGGGGACGGGGGCCTGCTCCTGCGCATCGAAGGCACGCAGGATGCGGTGTCGGCCCGGCTGCAGCGCTTGCGCGAGGTGCTGGGCTTCAGCGCACGGGAGGTCGCCGACAGCTCGCCCTACGCAACACGCGGCGAGGGCGACAACCCGTGGACCCGCCACGCCGCACTGGTGCGGGGCACGCCTGATCGCGCGGTCCTGCGGGTGGGCGTCACACCGAGCAGGTTGCCCGGACTGCTCACCGACCTGCCGCCCGGCACCGTCACCGCGGGGCTGGGCACCGGGGTCGCCACGGTCACGATGGACCCCGACGCCGTCGCCGACGCCCACGCGCTCGTGCACGCCGCCGGTGGCACGTCCGTGCTGCGGGGCCGCCCGGCCGGATCGCACGCCCCTGCGTGGGGGCCGCCGCCGTCCGCTGTCGCCGTGCTCAGGGCCCTGAAAGCCGAGCTGGATCCTCGCGGCAGGCTCGGCCCCGGCCGGTTCGCCCCCTGGCCCGTGACTGGAAACGATGGGAAGGACGCCCGGTGACCACTCCCGCCGGATCCGCCGAGACCAACCTGCCCCGGACGGGGCCGTCCGGCTTCGACGACCGCCGCCCGCCGGAGCGGGAGCTGCTCGACGACTGCGTGCACTGCGGCTTCTGCCTGCCCACCTGCCCCACCTACCAGCTGTGGGGCGAGGAGATGGACTCCCCGCGCGGCCGCATCTACCTGATGGACCTCGTGGAGAAGGGCGAGATCGGGCTGTCCGGGCCGGTCACGGAGCACATCGACCGGTGCCTGGGCTGCATGGCGTGCGTCACGGCGTGCCCGTCCGGTGTGCAGTACGACCGGCTGCTGGAGTCGGTGCGGCCCCAGATCGAGCGCAACGTCGAACGCGAGACGTCCGATCGGCTGTTCCGCAACGCGATCTTCGCGCTCTTCCCCTACAAGC
This sequence comes from Pseudonocardia sp., assembly GCA_036498885.1. Lineage (GTDB taxonomy): Bacteria > Actinomycetota > Actinomycetes > Mycobacteriales > Pseudonocardiaceae > Pseudonocardia. Next base: position 1,120 of record DASYES010000639.1, on the reverse strand, counting down.
GCAGGCTGCGCGCCGCGGCCCTGCCCGGAGCGCTGTACCAGAAGATGCGCAAGGTGCCGGCCATCGCGAAGCTCGCGGAGAAGCTGCCTGGCCGGTTCGCCGCGATGGAGTCGCTGCTGCCGCCGGTGTCGGTGCGCGAGGCGTTCGCCAAGCTTCCCGCCTACACGCCGGCCGTCGGCGAGCGCCGGGCGCGGGTTGCGCTGCTGTCGGGGTGCGTGCAGGACGTCTTCTTCCACCGCGTCAACGAGGCCACCGTCCGTGTGCTCGCCGCCGAGGGCTGCGACGTGCTGGTGCCGGCGGGGCAGGGCTGTTGCGGCGCGCTGGAGCTGCACGCGGGCCGGGAGGACAGCGCGCTCGCCCGGGCCAGGCGCGAGATCGCCATCTACGAGAGGCTCGACGTCGACCACGTCGTCACCAATGTCGCGGGCTGCGGTTCGTCGATGAAGGAGTACGGCCACCTGCTCTCCGACGACCCGGAATGGGCCGAGCGCGCGGCGGCGTTCAGCGCGCGGGTACGTGACGTCCACGAGGTGCTCGCCGACCTGGGGCCACGGGCGCCGCGCCACCCGTTCCGCGGTCGCGTGGCTTACCACGACGCCTGCCACCTCGGACATGCCCAGAAGGTGCGGGCCCAGCCGCGTGCGGTGCTGCGCTCGATCCCGGAGCTCCAGCTGGTGGACCTGCCCGAAGCCGAGCTCTGCTGCGGCTCCGCCGGGATCTACAACATGGTGATGCCGGAAGCCGCCGGGGACCTCGGGGCTCGCAAGGCGGCCAACGTGCGCTCCGTCGAGCCCGACGTGATCGTCACCGCCAACCCGGGCTGCCTGCTCCAGATCGGCAAGCACCTGAACGCCCGCGACGACACCGACCCCATCCCGCTCCTGCACCCGGTACAGCTGCTGGACGCCTCGATCCGAGGGATACCGGTCCCCCGCAGCTGAGCACCCCGCTGGACGAGCGGCCCGGCCGGCCGGACCCACCGGACGAGCGCGCCGCTGATACAGCTCACGCAGCCGGGGGCACCGGCAGGGTGGACGAGCGGCACTTCCGTGCGGACCTATCGGACGAGCGCGCCGCTCGTACAGCCCGCCCGCCCTGCCCGCGCTTGGACCAGCGGCGC
>DASYES010000638.1:0-1866 GCA_036498885.1 Pseudonocardia sp. | reverse complement strand
CGCCCGCCTCAGTGAGCCACGTTCCTCCCCGACCAGCACGCGCCATGCCAGGTGCACGAGACGCACAGGTCAGCCGACTGCGCAGTCCACCGGCCGGCTTCGGTCGCCGCCGCTCTGCTGCGCGAGATAGAACTGCAACCGCCCGTCGAACTCGGCCGCCACACGGCAGGCGATGGGCCAGCCACGCACGGCGTAGACGGGAGTGCCGGGAGGAAGGAAGCCGGTGTCACCGTCCTGCGCCGGCGGCGTCATCCGGCCCGTGCGGTCGTTCAGCTCGCGGAAGGAGCAGCGCGACCTCGTGACGACCTCGCCGAGGTCGGAACGCTCGACAACGTCGCGGCTGGTCAGGTACGTCGTGGTGCCGATGACGATGAAGCCCACATAGTCGACCATTGCCATGCCTGGCCCCGTGGTCGGCACCGCGGGGCAGCCGTCGGTGGCCATGGGAGCAGCGGGCGACGGCAGCGGGACAGGCTCGGGACGTGGGACGGGTGGAGTCGCTGAGCACGCCGCTGCGGTGAGCAACGCGAGCACCGTGGGCGCTCGGACACGCCCTCGTGGAGCGCGGCGCCGCTCAGGGGCGCGCACCGACCGGGTGTTCACGGCACCGGAGACGGCGTGCGGGCCTCGAGCTCGGCGAGCTCCTCGGCACTGAGGGTGAGGCCGGCGGCGGCGGCGTTCTCCTCCAGATGCGCGAGCCGGACGGTGCCGGGAATGGGTACCACCGGAATCCCCCAGACCTCCGCTCGTTGCTGCACCCAAGCCAGAGCGATCTGACCGGGCTTCGCCCCGTGGCGTTGCGCCACCTGCCGAAGCAGATCGAGCAGGGGTACGGCGTCGGCGGGCGGCGGCCCCACGTCGGCGGATCCGGTGAGCAGGCCCGCACCCTGCGGGCAGTAGGGGACGACACCGACCCCGAGCTCGACGCACACCGCCACCACCGCTTCGACGCGGCGGCTCCACAACGACCACTCCGACTGGAGGGCGGCGATCGGATGCACCGCGTGGGCCGCGCGCAGTTCGTCGCCCGTGACCTCGCAGAGCCCGAGGTGGCGGACCTTGCCCGCTGCGACCAGCTCCGCCATCGCCCCGACGGTGTCCCCGATCGGGACGGCGGGATCGCGGTGGTGCAGGTAGTAGAGATCGATGACGTCGATGCCGAGCCGACGCAGGCTCGCCTCACAGGCCGCACGCGTATAGCCGGGGTCGCCGCGGAAGTACATCGCACCGTCGGGGTGACGGAGGGCGCCGAACTTGGTGCCCAGCACGACCTCCTCGCGCCGGGACCGCACAGTGCGCCCGACGAGCTCCTCGTTGCGCCCGTCGCTGTAGAGGTCGGCGGTGTCGAGGAACGTCACGCCGAGGTCCAGCGCCCGGTTGAGGACGGAAGGGGCATCGCGCTCACGCGAGGGCACCATCCGCATGCAGCCGAGCCCCTGAACCGGGACCGTCAGACCCGGGGCCAGCACCGTTGTTCGCACGACGCCATCCTGCCCGTCGTCCCCGACAAAAGGGATCAGCTGTGTCACGGCAGCGCGATGGGACCCTGAGACGAGCGTGGAGGGCCTCAGTTGAGCGGCGCAGCGACCGCCTGCCGATGCAGGTCGAGGAGCCGGGACGGCAGCTCCGCCGGATCCAGGTGACCGGTCCGCAACCAGGCGACGAGGGCGTCGACGTCGGCGCCTGTTCGTAGCGGACCGACGCGGACGGCGCGGCCGGTCGGCCGTCGATCCTGGTCGCAGGCCTGCACGAGCACCACCGGTGCCCTCGGCCGTACGCCACACGCGGCCTCACCGAACAGGCATCCGGTGGTGACGAGCACGCCGTATCGGCTCCCCCGCACCACGCCGCGCAGCGCGTCGATCA
>DASYES010000637.1:0-2585 GCA_036498885.1 Pseudonocardia sp. | reverse complement strand
AGCCGGAACTCCTCCGCCGCCCCCTCCGGCACGGCAACGACGGCGCCCTGCGGCACCTCGCCGTCCACGACGACCGCGTCGCGCGGCTCCTCCGCAAGGTTGCTGCCGTCGGTGACGGTGATCTGCTGCGGGCCGAGCAGGACGACGTGGTGCGGGGTCAGCACAGCGATCCCGGCCGCCGCACGGGCCCACGGCACGCGGTGGAGCTCGCCGCGAACCGTCGAACCCTCGACGTCGAGCGTTCCGGTCACGGCCGTCAGCGGCCCGGCCGGCACGGCGAGGCCGGCGGTGTGCAGCAGCCAACCCGCGAGCAGGTCCGTCTCCACCAGGGGCACCCGTGCGGCGTACGCACCGGCCTCGGCCAGTACCACCGCTGCGTCGGAGAAGCTGCCCTCGCTCCCGCCCGCGTCGGCCGGCAGGGTCAGCCGGGCAAGTCCGGTGCCCTCGAGGGTCTTCCACAGCTCGGCGTCGAAGCCCGTGCCCGCATCCCGCGCGTCGGCGAAGATCGACTCCGCCAACTCGCGCAGCTCCGTGTTGTCGGTCATCGCAGCCCCATTCCGCGCGCCACGATCCCGCGCAACACCTCGTTGGTCCCACCGCGCAGCGTGAAGCCTGGTGCGTGCAGCACCGCGTCGGCCAGGAGCCGCGCGTAGCCACCCTCGGCGCCGGGGTCGGGCGGGGTCGAGACGAGCAGCCGCGCCATGTCGATCACCTCGTTCTCATACCGCGTGCCGAGGTCCTTCACCACGGCTGCGGCCAGCTCAGGCGCTTCCCCCGACTCGAGCGAGCCGGCAACGGCGAGCGACATCCGCCGCAGCGTCCAGAGTCGGCTGACGAGTCCGCCGAGCTCCCTCTGCGGCGTGGACCCACTGGCCAGAAGTTCCCCGACCAGAGCGGTGAGCAGCGGGAACGTCGAGAGGAACCGCTCCGGTCCGCTGCGCTCGAACGCGAGCTCGCTGGTGACCTGCCCCCAACCGGCGCCGATCTCACCGAGCACCATGTCGTCGGGCACGAACACGTTGTCGAACACGACCTCGTTGAAATGGTGCGCGCCGGTCAGCAGCGGGATGGGGCGGATCTGCACACCGGGCGAGTCGAGCTCGACGATGAACTGGGAGAGCCCCGCGTGCCGGTTCTGCTCGTCGCGGGGTGCGGAGCGGGCGAGCGCGAAGAAGGCGTGCGCGTGGTGGGCGCCGGACGTCCAGACCTTCGTGCCGGTCAGCTCCCACCCACCGCTGACCTGCACGGCCTTCGTGCGCACGGCCGCCAGGTCGGAGCCGGCATCGGGCTCGCTCATCCCGATCCCGAAGTACACCTCCCCCGCCGCGATTCCGGGTAGGAACTTGCGTCGCTGCGTCTCGGTGCCGAACCGCATGAGGCTGGGCCCGATCTGGCGGTCGGCCACCCAGTGCGCGGCCACCGGGGCACCCGCCGCAAGGAGCTCCTCGGTGACCACGTAGCGGTCCAGCGGGGAGGCGCCATGGCCGCCGTACTCGACCGGGATGGTCATACCGAGCCAGCCGCGGCGGCCGAGTTCCTTCGTGAATCGCTCGTCCCAGCCCGAGAGCCACACGTCGGCGCGCGGTGTCCACGCTCCTGCGGCTCGCTCCTTCTCGAGGAACGCCCGCACTTCGGCACGCAGCTGCGCCGCGCGCGGCGGGAGGTCGGTCGGGGGCGGCACCAGCGCCGGCAGCCGCGCCATCGTCTCCGTCACCACTCCATCCTGCGACATTCCCCCGGCGGTGGCAGTGGTGATCGGGTCACAGATCGGCGACCTGCACGCATTGCGTCATCACGGAGCGCTCCCTCCCGGCCGGAGAAGGTGCCGATGAGCCGTCGCTCATGTCGTGGAGGTAGCGACCGGCATCCGTCCGCTCAGGTGATCAGCAAGGAGGAACGTCACGTCTGGTGCGCCCGCCCGCCCGCGGTGAGAGCATCGAGCCATGACGAACTCCGCCCTGACCAGCAACTCGAGTGCAAACGAGGCGCGGGTCGTCGACGCGGTCCCCACCGGCCTGTTCATCGGCGGCTCCTGGCGGCCCGCCGCGTCCGGCCGCACCCTGACCGTCGACGACCCGGCCACCGGGAAGGTCCTCTGCGAGGTGGCCGACGCCTCGCCCGAGGACGGGATGGACGCCCTCGCCGCCGCCGCGGCGGCCCAGGCCACCTTCGCGGCGATGCCACCCCGGGAGCGCGGCGAGATCCTGCGCCGCGCCTACGAGCTGATCATGCAGCGCATCGACGACCTCGCCCTGCTCATGACCCTGGAGATGGGCAAGCCGCTCGCCGAGTCACGCGGGGAGATCTCCTACGCGGCGGAGTTCTTCCGATGGTTCGCCGAGGAGGCCGTGCGCATCGACGGCGGGTACGCGACGGCGCCCAACGGCGCCGGCCGGTTCCTGATCACCAAGCAGCCGGTGGGGCCGACGCTGCTCATCACGCCGTGGAACTTCCCGATGGCGATGGGCACCCGGAAGATCGGCCCGGCGGTCGCGGCCGGCTGCACGATGGTCGTCAAGCCGGCCGAGGCGACGCCGCTGAGCATGCTCGCGCTCGGCGCGATCCTGGCCGAGGCCGGACTGCCG
>DASYES010000636.1:0-4509 GCA_036498885.1 Pseudonocardia sp. | reverse complement strand
CGGGTGGTGCGGCTCGTGTCGAGCGGGGTCATGGGGGCTGCGGTCTTCGGCATTGCGGGTGCCTCTCGGGGGTGGTGCTGGGGTGGAGGTCGGGGAGGAGCGGGCGCCGGGGTGGTGGCGCTCGTCCTCCAGGAGGCGAGCGGGAGGGGCTGGGTGGGCCCCTCCCGCTCGTGTGGTCAGCGGCGGTAGAGGGCCTTGGCCAGTGCCTGGATGCCAGCCAGCGTGTCGGCCTCGTAGAAGAGGACCCGGGTCGGCTTCGAGTTGATCGCGTTGACCAGTTCGACGGCCTGCTTGTGGTTGGCGCGGATGGCGGCGTGGGTGTCGTCGTCGAGGGAGAACAGGACTCGGGCGATGCTGCGGATCATCGGGGTGAGGGGGTGGGCTGCGGCGTGCTCGGCGTCGTGGGCGCGGAGGGCCTGGGCTTCGCTGCGGGTCATGGTGCCGTTCATCGGGTGCCTCCTGGGGCGTCGGGGTGGGTAGTGCTATTAGACAACGTCACGCGAGAAATTGTCAACAGGAAACCCACTCGGCGTGTCACCGCAGGTCAGTCGTCCCACTCCGGGAACAACCGCGCCTGCCGCTCCACGTTCCGCTCAACCTCCCCAGCCGCCTCCACGAGCCGCGCCGCGTGCGCCCGAGCCTCCTCCGGCGACAGGTGGGTCCGCTCCCCGCCCAGCCCGAGCCACACGCAGTCGCCCAACTCCTGGATGTCGACGTCGGCGAGGGGCTGACCCTCGATGACCTCTGCCACCTCCTCGACAGCCTCGGCCGCCGCGGCGGGCTTCTGCCGCTGCACGACGATGTACCAGCCCTCGCAGTCGTCGAGGTCCCGGCAGGCGACGTCGGCCTCCCCGAACGTGGCGTAGGGGCCGGCCACGGCGGGCTGGTGGTCGTACGTCCAGCCGTGCTCGGCGTCGGTGTCCTCGCGGACGATGACCCAGCCGCCGGCCTCGGCGGCGTTGAGCTTCGCAGCGAGGGCTGCAACGTCCTCGTCGGTGGCGGTGTGGGCTGCGGTGTAGCTCTTGGCTGCGTTCATCGAGGGTGCCTCTCTCGGGGTGGAATGGGGAGCCGGGGGGCGGGCGCCTGGGGTGGTGGGCGCCCGCCCCTCCCGGTTAGTCCTCTTCGATGTCGGCCCAGTCGATCGCCAGGTTGTGGCGGTCCTGGCCGCCGAGGCGGAGGGCAGCTGCCCGGTCCTGGCCGGTGAGGCCGGCCTGGTCCTCTTCGGCGCGGAGGTAGACGCCGTCGGTGTCGGCCAGCTCCTCCAGGGCTGCGTCGATCTCGGTGCGGTCGTAGCTGCCGAGGTAGCGGCGGATCGTGGAGAGGCGGACGGCGCCTCCGGCGTAGGGGGCGAGGCCTTCGTAGAGGCCGACGATTCCCTGCGCGCGGGGGGAGAGGGTGTCAATCATTTGGTGCCTCCGGGGGTGCTGGGGTGTTGAGATCATTCAACTCCCCAACCCCATATTTGTCAACAGGAAACCTGATTTAGTCGCCAACAATCTCCCAGCCAGCGACAGGCGCCCGCTGAACCGCGAACTCCAAACCCCCACCCCCAGCAGACTCACACTGCGTCCGCCTCCCCCGAGCAGCAGCAAGAGTCGTGTACGCGCGCGGCCGGCCAGGCGCACCACAATCGGCGTGCACCCACTCGCCGCCCGGTACACGCTCCACCACGCGAAACAAGAACCCAGATTCAACGTCGTCACGCTTGCGGCGACTCATCCCTTTAGGCCGCGTTCTCGTCGCGGCGGGGGAGCATGCAAGGCGGCAGCACCTCGACCACCGTGGCGCTCGCCCAGGGGCGGGTGCCGTCACAGTCCGGGCAGGAGTCCGGAGCCTGGTGCGTGCAGGTGCCGGCCCAGGTGACGCCGGAGCCGTTGGCGAGCTGGCGGAGCGGCCCGATCACGGGGAGCACACCGGTCAGGGGGAAGACGTGGTCGTCGGGGTCGATGACGTCGCCGACGGTGGAGATGTCCTCCAGCGCGGCCTCGTAGCAGGCGGGGTCGGCGCAGATGGCGACGCTGGCGCCGTGCTCGTCGGCGGTGCCGGGGTTCTCGACGTAGTGGATCTCGCGGGTCGCGCTCGTCTCGCCGTAGCAGAAGGCGCACAGGAGGGCGGTGGTGGGGAGTGTGAGGGTCTGCATCGGGGTGCCTCCGGGAAGGGGTGGGGGGATCAGGGGCGGCCGGTGGGGTGTGTCCGGCCGCCCCTGCGGGTCAGGCGGGGCGGACGGCGAGGAAGTGGGCGCCGGGGGCGCAGCGCATCTCGAATTCGGCCTTGGCCTGGTCGGCGTTGGTGGCGCGGACGGTGGTCGTGTGGACGCCGCCGTCGACGCTGGAGCGGTAGGCGATCTGGAAGGTGGGGTCGATGTGGCTGTAGCGGGCGGCGGGGGAGCTGATCACTGGGTGCCTCCTGGGGCGTCGGGGTGTGAGGACCACGCTATGCCTAGTTGCAAGATTTGTCAACAGGAAACCTCACGCCGCCACATCCTCGATCGGCTCCACCGGCCGGAACCCGCCGTCCGCGTCGAGGAGTACGAGCCCGTGCACCGCGTGCAGCACCGGGAACGTCAACGGGTCGTCCGTCGACCGCAGCCGCCATCCCCGCTCGTCCCGGGCGGCCTTGGGGCGCGCCCCGACGTACCCGTGGCATCCCGTGATCCCAGACCCGCAGAGGTCGAGCGCGTTCGACGGGCACCACCGGCCGCCGACACCTCGCCCGATCCGGTGGGAGTAGTTCGTGGCCGGCGCCTGGCCGCAGCCCTCGCAGACACCGCCGCTGCGGGCCCGGACCAGCTTCCGTGCTCGGCGTTCCTCCGCAGACACTGGAGCGGACCGCGCTCGACCAGACGAGACCTGCGCGGACCGCCCAGCGCGGGGCGGGAGCGTCCCTCCCGACGGCACACGTCGAGAGACAGCACTGTCTCGAAGCGGAGTCCTCCGCGCAAGTCGACCCGTCCTACGGAGTGGTTCCCGCCGTTCCCCGAACGTCACGACGCCGCCCGCCACGCAGCCCGACGAGCCTCCCACTCCTCGTACTCCCGAATGAAACGCTCAACCCGAAGCCGGGGGGCGTGAAACCGGGTCGCGATCGTCGACGCCAACACACCCTGCCTGTGCAACGCGATGATCGCGCCGACGCGGTCAACCTCGGAGGCGTCCCACCAGCTCAGCTTCCCGGCCACAATCAGCTCCACCGCCGTTGCGTCCACCTTGGTCTGCGGATCCGGGCTTGCATCCAGGATCCGGGCCATGGAGGAGGCGAAGCGTTCCCTAGCTGCGCTCGCCTCCTCTGCGGTCGAGAAGAGACCGAGATCGATCGTCTGGCCGTCGAGCTGTGTGGAAGCGCGCCACTTCCCTGAATACGTGTCCCTGCTGACGCTCACGCGGCGCCCCCGGAAGCGCGGCGGGCACGGGCGAGTTCCGCCCGCTCGGTGCCCGTCAAGCCGCCCAACATCCCCCACCGACCGCTCCGGCCGGCGTTGCCCTCGAACGCCATCGCCCACTCCAGGCAAGCCGCCCTCGCGGGGCAGCCGTTGCAGATCCGGCGGGCCTCACGGACGAGGTCGTTACGGCCCTTGTCCGCGAAGAACAGCTCCGGAAACTGGCCGCGGCAGGCGGCGTCGTCTCGCCAGTCCGGGTTGAGCCCTGCGGCTCGGGTGATCGTGTCCACGCTCATGACGGGTGCCTCTCGATAGGGGTGGGGTGTAGGGGTCGGGCTGGGCGGGCGCCGGGGTGGTGGCGCCTGCCCAGCAGGGGTTAGGCCGCGCGGGATGCGCGGCGGGGCGGGGTCCAGCCGTTGTCGTGCAACAGGGCGGCCAACTCGTCGGCCCGCTCGGCGAGGTCCGAGCCGGCCAGCGACACCTGGAGGGCCCGCGCGTACGGGGCAAGCTCCTTCGCTCTGGCCTGCTGCGCCTTCCGGATCTCGATCTCGGCCTCGTCTGCCGAGGACAGGTGCCACCATCCGGAAGCGACTGGACAGCAGTATTTCCGCTGCTCCTTGCGCTTCCGGTTGCCCTTCAACGAAGCCTTTATCTTCGCCTCGACGAGGGCCATGCCAGCGTCGTATTCACTCGTGAACGAATGCTTGGGCTTGCCATCGGACGACGTGCAGTAGCCGCACCAGCGGAACTCCGGGCTGCTCATCGAGCCGCCGCCAACCGTGCGTACCCGCGCTGCCGGCGCGTCCCACCGATCGTCGCCGCGGTCTTCCGGGCGCAGTCCTGACACGACCTGTCGGCCTCGACGGCGGGCCGCATCACCCGGCCCTGGGTGCGGAACCCCTGCCCGCAGACGGAGCGGAGGGCCCCATCCTGGTACTGGTGGCCGATGAGGCGGGACGGCCTGGTGATGCTGGTGTCGACCAGCCACGCCGGGGCGCTCACGACGCAGCCGCCATCGGCGCGTCCTCAGGGAGCCGGACGGCCTTGCCGATCTGCTCGACGTACTCCGCCGCGATGTCGGCCAGCTTCGCCAGCGTGAGCGTCTCGCCAGGCTCGACGGAGAGGGACGCCTT
>DASYES010000635.1:0-3881 GCA_036498885.1 Pseudonocardia sp. | reverse complement strand
AGGATGACCTCCACCAAGCCGAACAGGCCGAGCGCATTGGCGGCAACCGCGAACGGGTAGAAGAAGACCATCTCGATGTCGAACAGGATGAACAACATCGCGGTCAGGTAGTAGGCGACCGGCATCCGCCCGGCGCCGACCACCGGCTGGGGGGACGGCTCGATGCCGCACTCGTACGCGTCGAGCTTCGCCCTGTTGTAGCGCCGGGGTCCGACGTACGGCGCGGCCGTCACCGAGAACAGTGCGAACGCACCGGCCAGCGCGAACAGCAGCACCAGCGGGAGGTAGGGATCGAGCATCCGTCAGCCCTGTCGTCTACTAGTAGCGGAGTCTTCCTGATTCGATAACACCGCTCGCCGACACTAAGTCGGCTGGCGGCCCTGACCTGAGCCAGGCAAGCCTTAGTAACTACAAGCTCGGTGCGACTCTGGTCATCGCGGTGATGACGCGGTCGCTCAACCCCCCGTCCCTCGGGTCGTAGAGGTTCGCGAGCAGTTTGAGGATGAACCGCATCAGCGTCGCGCGGGGGAGACCGTACTTCGTGGCCATGCCCATCACGGTCGGGTTGCCGATGAGCTTCGAGAAAACGTTGCCTATTCGGTAGTAGCCGCCGAGTGCCTGGCTCATGGCCGTGGGGTAACCGGCCAGCGCGGCCTCGGCCGACGCACCCGAACGGGCCAGCGCCTGCACCGTGCAGCGCGACGCGATCGCCGCCGACTCCATCGCGTAGGCGATGCCTTCCCCGTTGAACGGGTTGACCATCCCGCCGGCGTCGCCTACGAGCAGCAGGCCCGGCCGGTAGTGAGGGGTGCGGTTGAAGCCCATCGGCAGGGCGGCCCCGCCGACGGTGCCCACCGCGTTCTCGTCTCGGTAGCCCCACTCCTCCGGGGTGCCGTCGAGCCACGACTTCAGCAGTGCGCGGTAGTCGGTGGATCCGTAGGCCTTGCTCGTGGACAGGATCCCCAGCCCCACGTTCGACGTGCCGTCGCCCATCCCGAAGATCCAGCCGTAGCCGGGCAGCAGCTTCGGGTCGGACGGGTCCGACCGGTCCCACAGCTCGAGGTGACTCTCGAGGAAGTCGTCGTGCGTGCGCGGGCTGTTGTAGTACCGGCGCACCGCCACACCCATCGGCCGGTCGTCGCGCTTGGCCATCCCCAGACTCAGCGCGAGCCGAGCGCTCACGCCGTCGCACGCGAGGGTGAGGGGCGCGCGGAAGGAGACAGGGCGCTTGTCCTTGCCCTTGCCCGTGGTGCCGGCCACACCGGTGACCCGGCCCGTCCGCTCGTCGGTGAGGGCCTCGGTGACAGTGGTCTCCTCGCGCAGGCGCGCACCGGACTTCTCGGCGTGACGCACCAGGAGCTCGTCGAAGTCCTGGCGGGGCCGCACGGCCCCGAAGTTCGGGAAGCTCGCGAGCGTGGGCCACTCCAGCTCGAGCGTGACGCCGCCGCCGACGACCCGCAGGCCCCTGTTGTGCAGCCAGCCGTTCTGCTCCGAGCAGTCGATGCCGAGGTCGATCAGCTGCTTCATGCCGCGGGGGGTGAAGCCGTCGCCGCACACCTTGGGCCGTGGGAACGTCGACTTCTCCACGAGGAGTACGTCAAGACCGGCACGGGCCAAGTACGCAGCGGCGGTGGACCCGGCGGGACCGGCACCGACGACGATGACGTCGGCGTCGGCGTCCGGTCGCCCGCCGACGGTGGTGGGTTCGGGCGCGACCAAAACGGCTCCTTGTGAACAGATTCACGAAGTCGAGTACGAGTCTATGCACCCTCGTCCACGCCCGCGCGCCCGCCACCCGGGCGCAGCGTCACCCGACTGGCGGCTGGGTTCCGTACGCTCGGCGAGCGCGGTGCAGCGCCACTGCGCCGAACGCCAGGTCGCGCCACGCGACATCGCTCCAGCCCGCCGCCGCAACGCGGCGTGCCAATATGGGCTGAGCAGGCCAATCGCGGATCGATTCACCCAGATAGCGGTACGCCTCAGGGTTGCTCGACACACGGTCAGCGACCGCGGGGAGCACCCTCTCCAGGCCCAGGTGGTAGGCGACGCGGAACGGCGCGAACGTCGGACGGCCGAACTCGCACACCACCAGGCGGCCGCCCGGACGGGTGACGCGCGCCATCTCGCGAAGAGCGAGGTCGGGGTCGGCGACGTTGCGCAGCCCGAACGAGATCGTCACAGCGTCGAAGACAGCGTCGCGGAACGGCAGGTGCAGCGCGTCGGCCGCCACCTTCGGCACCGCCCGGCGGGCGCCCGCGCGGAGCATCCCGAGCGAGAAGTCCGCCGCCACGCACCACGCGCCCGATCGCGACAGCTCCACGGTGGACACCGCGGTGCCGGCGGCGAGATCGAGCACCTTCTCGCCGGGACGAAGCTGCAGCGCCTCGCGGGTGAGCGCCCGCCAACGCCGGTCCTGCCCGGCGGTGAGCACGGTGTTGGTCAGGTCGTAGCGGCGCGCGACGGCGTCGAACATCACAGCGACGTCGTGCGGGTCTTTGTCGAGGTCGGCGCGGCTCACACCGGAAACGCTACTTGCCCCGCGAGCCGCCCATCTCCCGCCCGCGAGTCGCCCCGTTCCAGCGAGCAAGTCGCCCGCCTTCCGCCCGCGAGTCGCGCGTCCCGCGGCGGCGGAGCTCCGACCAGCCCCGCGAGTCGCCCGCATTCCGCTCGCGAATCGCCCATCCCGCGCGGCCGAGCCCCGACCCACCCCGCGAGTCGCCCCGTTCCAGCCAGCGAGTCGCCCGTTGCCCCGCGCGGGCGCTCAGAAGGTCAGCGTGGCGAGCATCCGTCCGACGGACTCCGGCCACCCGAACTGCTCGGCCCTGGCCCGCGCCGCAGCCCGGCGCACGCCCTCGTCCGCGGCGAGGACGGTGGTGACACCCGCGGCGAAGGCCTCGGGGCGGTCCAGCGCAGCGGCCCCCGACGGCCCGACGATCTCCGGCAGTGCCGACGAGGCCGAGACAACGACGGGAGTACCGCTCGCCAGCGCCTCCAGCGCCGACAACCCGAACGTCTCGTGCGGACCGGGAGCCAGCGAGACGTCAGCAGAGGCGAGCAGCCGGGCCAGCCGGGAGCGGTCGGGCACGAAACCGAGGAACGTCACCGGCAGCCCGGCGGCCCGCCGCTCCAGCAGCGGGCGTCGCGGCCCGTCACCGGCGACGACCAGCCATACCCGATGCCCCGCATCGCGCAGCGCAGCCACCGTGTCGATGCTGCGCTCCGGGTGCTTCTCCGGCGAGAGGCGCCCGCAATGGACGAGCAGGGTCTCGGATCGGTGGGCCAGCGTGCTGCGCAGCGCGGTGTCCCGGTGCAGCGGCGAGAACGTCCGGAGATCGACGCCCAGCGGCACCTGGGCCACGTTGGTCACGCCGATCCGGTCGAACTCTGCGCGCGCGAACGACGTGGTGCACACCACGGTGTCGTACGCCGCTGCCATCCGGGCATTCGCGATGTCGGCCACTCGCTGCGCGGCCCGTTCGGGCATCAGGAACTGCGCGAGCAGCCGGTCGAGGCGCTCATGGGAGATCACGATGCTCGGCACGCCGCGCCGCGACGCCCACGCGCCCAGACCGCGCAGCGTCAGGCGGTCGGACACCTCGATGGCGTCCGGGCGCAGCCGCTCGAGCAGCCGCTGCACGCGCCAGGGGTCGACGGCTCGATAACCGCCGGTGCCGGGCAGCCGGGGCGCGGCGACGGTGATGCGGCGAATACCGGCCGGCAGCAGCTCGTTGGCCGACCGGTGGCCGGGCACCACGAGCACCACCTCGTGGCCGCGGCCCACGTACCCCGCACCGAGGTGGTGCAAGGCCGTGCGGAGGCCGCCCGAGCGCGGACCGTAGAAGTTGGCCAGCTGGACGATTCGCACCGTCAGGCAGCCGCGG
>DASYES010000634.1:0-3336 GCA_036498885.1 Pseudonocardia sp. | reverse complement strand
ACGACGCGGTCGGCGTTCTCGGCGATCAGCCCGAGGTCGTGGGTGATCATGATGGTGGCGGCGTTGGTCCGCTCCTGTGCAGTCCGGAGCACGTCGAGAACCTGGGCCTGGATCGTCACGTCCAGCGCGGTGGTGGGTTCGTCGGCGATGAGCACCTTGGGGTCGTTGGCGATGGCCATCGCGATCATCACGCGCTGGCGCATGCCGCCCGAGTGCTCGTGCGGGTACTGGTCGTACCGGCTCTCGGGATCGGGGACGCCGACCATCGCGAGCAGCTCGATCGCTCGGGTGCGCGCGTCGTCCCGTCCGATGCCGCGGTTGTGCAGCCGGATGGTCTCCGTGATCTGGTCGCCGACCGTCAGCACCGGGTTCAGGCTCGTCATCGGGTCCTGGAAGATCATCCCGATAGCCCGGCCGCGCAGCTGCCGGAGGGCCTTCTCCGACATCGTGAGGAGATCCTGGCCCTCGAAGAGGATCTCCCCGGCGACGATGCGGCCCGGAGGCTTCTGGATCAGGCCGAGGATCGACATGGCCGTCACGCTCTTGCCCGAGCCCGACTCACCGACGACACCCAGTGTCTCGCCGGGATGGAGATCCCAGCTGACGTCGTTGACGGCCTTGACCACCCCCGCCGGAGTGACGAATTCCGTCGTCAAACCGCGGATCGATAGGACGGGATCGCTCACCAACGGGCCCTTCGTGACGGATCAGTTGGTGAAAACTAGGACAGATCGACATCGGCTGGGTGACAGTCGTATAACGGCCGTGGATCGTCGTCGTGCGACGCGCGTGATCGTGTACCGCGCCCCGCCGCAGCCGGAACCCGGGTGTGTTGTCTGGTTCGGTGTTATTTATCCGGATTCACGGGGTCCTGCCACACGTCCATCCGCACCATGCCGACGGCGCGCCCTTCGTCGTCGAGCAGGTGGCCCATGCGCTTGACCGCACGCAGCACGACCAGCCGGTCGAGCACCTCGACGTCGGGCACCTTCTGCAGGAAGTCCTGCTCGAACCGGTGGACCTCCTCCAGAGAGGAGAGCCAGGCGACCACGAGCAGGCTCGGCGTGCTGGCGAGGGTGGCGCACAGTCGCACCTCCCGCAGCCGGGCGAGCGTGGTGGCGACATCGTTCAGCCGACCCGCCGGCGCGTCTGCCGACAGCACCACCGACACCGGCCAGCCGGCGAGCGGCGCCGCCACCTCGGTGCGCAGCAGGATCGCACCGGAGCTGATCAGGCGGTCGACCCGGCGGCGCGCAGTCGGCTGGCTGATGCCCGTGACCTGTGCCAACGTCGCATAGGACGCGCGGGCGTCCACCCCGAGCGCCGACATGAGCTCGCGGTCCACGGTGTCCAGGGTGGCCGCGCGGGTCGGTGGAAGTGGCGCGCCGCCCGCGGCCGCGGGGAGCACCCCGAGGCGCCACAAGCTGCCCTCGGCGTAGAGCCGGGTGGCGATCCGGGCTCGCGTGCCGGTGACGCCGGGCACCCGGTCCAGGCGCTCGAGCAGGTATCGCCCGAGCGTCGGCAGGTCGACCGCGGCGACGGTCATCAGCAGATCCCGGCCCCCGGCGGTGATGTCGACCGACAGCGCGTGCGCGTCGCCTGCGAGCTCCTGTGCCACCCGCGTCTTCGCGCTGGGCAGGCAGGTGACGTCGACGTAGGCGAGGCACTGGGCGTGATACGACCCCGGCCCAGGTGTGCCGGTGGCCCAGGCGGCGCCGGTGGAGCGCAACCGCTCCCACCGGCGCGATGCTGTCACGGGGTTCGTGCCCACGACATCGGCGACCGTCGTCCACGGGGCGCGCGGGTCGCGCTGCAGCGCCTCCACCAGGACGCGGTCGTCCTCATCGAGCGTAACCGATCCCTGCATCGCAACGGCCCTTCATGATGGATACATGCAGATTCTCTCGCATGTTGGAGGAATCGGCCGACTTCTCCTAACGTTCGGCGGGTCGACATCAAGGGGGGCACATGGCTGGGTCAGCGGCACTGCGCGAGGACGCGCACGCGATGCAGGACGAGCTGGCGCAGCTGCGCCACCGGCTGCACCGCCGTCCCGAGGTCGGGCTGCAGCTTCCCCGGACGCAGGAGACCGTCCTCGAGGCGCTGGACGGACTCCCGCTCGAGATCACCACGGGCGAGGCACTGACCTCGGTGACGGCGGTCCTGCGCGGCGGCCGGCCGGGCCCGGCGGTGCTCCTGCGCGGGGACATGGACGCGCTGCCGGTGCAGGAGGAGACGGGGTTCGACTTCACCAGCGAGGTCGACGGGGTGATGCACGCCTGCGGTCACGACCTGCACACCGCGATGCTCGCCGGTGCGGCCCGGTTGCTGAGCGCCCACCGCGACGAGCTCGCCGGGGACGTGGTGTTCATGTTCCAGCCGGGCGAGGAGGGCTACGACGGCGCCGGGAAGATGCTGACCGAGGGCGTGCTCGACGCCGCAGGCACGCGGGTGTCCTCGGCCTACGGCATGCACGTGATGTCCTCGGCGATCCCGCCGGCGCAGTTCATCACCCGGCCAGGCCCCCTGATGGCCGCATCCGACGAGCTGCGTGTGGTGGTGCGCGGTGCCGGCGGGCACGGTTCGGCGCCGCACCTGGCGCGTGATCCGATCTCGGTGGCCGCTCAGCTCGTCGGCGACCTGCAGACCCTGATCACCCGCCGATTCAACGCCTTCGACCCCGTGGTGCTGACGGTGGGCTCGTTCCACGCCGGAACGATGCGCAACATCATCCCCGACGAGGCGCGGTTCCAGGCGACGGTCCGATCGTTCTCGGTGGCGGCGCGGGAGCAGATGCGTGTCGAGTCGGTGCGGTTGTGCGAGTCGGTGGCCGCCGCGTACGGCATGGAGGTGGATGCGCAGTACCTCGAGGAGTACCCGGTGACCGTCAACGACTCCGGCCACGCCGCGTTCGCGGCCGGGGTCGCCGCCGACGTGTTCGGTGACGAGAGGTACGCCCCGATGGTGCACCCGCAGACCGGAGCCGAGGACTTCTCCCGCGTACTGGCCGCGGTGCCCGGCTGCTACTTGTTCCTCGGCGCGGCGACGGGTGAGGACTGGCAGACGGCCCCGAACAACCACAGTCCGCGCGCCCGGTTCAGCGACTCCGTGCTCTCCGACGGCGTGCTGCTGCACGCCGAGTTGGCGGTGCGTGCGCTCGAGCGGGACTCCGCGGCGGCGGTGGTCGGCGCTGCGGTGGCCGGCTGAACCAGACGCGAAACGAGTAGAGCCCGGCCACGCCGACGCGATGTGCCTGCGTGGCCGGCCTCGGCTACGACGTCGTGGGGCGGAGCTGCGCGTCGAGATCGGCCAGCACCCGATACGACGGCAGCACCG
>DASYES010000633.1:0-6199 GCA_036498885.1 Pseudonocardia sp. | reverse complement strand
GGTGCAGCGCGACCTGGTAGAGCAGCGCCTGCAGCGGGTAGTCCGCGCCGAGCATGGCCGCGGCCAGCGCGTCGGGCCGGTAGTCCCACGCGCTCGCGACGGCGCCGCCGGCGTCCGGGGGGCCGAGCCGGTTGGTCTTGTAGTCCACGACGAGGTAGCGCGGATCAGCGGCACCGCCGACCCGAAGCACCACGTCGATGCTGCCGGTGAGGTAGCCGCGCAGCGGCACGTCGGGCAGCTCGGCCAGCGCGTCGGCGTACGACGACAGCAGCCCGGTCGGCACGTGGGCTCGCCACAGCGGCACGATGTCATTGAGAACCACGTCGGCGAGCAACACCGACGACGTGCGCGCCTCGTCGCCACCGGCCAGGGGCAGCTCGAAGTCCAGCTCCGGCAACCGATCGGCGGGAGGTACGCCGGTGAGCGCAGCCCCGTCGGCCAGCTCGCCGAGTGGGGTGCCCAGCGCCGTGAGCAGCCCGGCGCTCAGCGCAGCCGCGTCGACGCCCGGCGCCCACCGCGCGACCTGCGCGCCCACCAACGACGTGACTGCCACGTCGTCGGACGGGTCGGTGAGCTGCTCGAGCACGGAGTGCACCAGCGTGCCGAACGCCGCGCTGCCGGGGATCGCGTCCCACGCCGACACGACGTCGTGCAACGCGGCATCGCCCTCCGACGCCGCGGCCGGCACCTCTTCGAGGTCGGCCTCGTCGTCCTTCTGCGCGACTTCGGGTTCGCTGCCGAGCCGTTGCTCGTGAGCCGCCGACGTCAAAGCGCTGTAGGAGGTACGCCGCCAGCCGGTGTCCAGCTCGCGCCCGAACGCTGCGAGCGACAGCACGGGGGCCGCACCGAGCGCCGGCGACCACACTTCCGGTGGCCGGGCGCGCACCACCTCGACGCCGAGCCCGCCGCGACTTCGCGACGCCCGGGCTTCGAACGCCGCCAGTGCCGACGCGTCGTCGGGCACCGGCACCGACAGCGGCGCCACACCGGCGCCGTCGTGCAGCAGCATCCGGTGCAGCGGCGAGGTCGGCGTGTTGTAGGACGGCGCCCACCACACGACGAGGTGCGACTGCGCGCGGGTCAGCGCGACGTAGGTCAGCCGCAGCTCGTCGTCGGTCTCCTCGCGCTTGTGCGCCTTGACGTGTGCGCCCCAGTCGGGACTGCCCGGGCCTCCGACGTCGCGCACGCGGTGGTCATGGTCGTCGTGGAAGACCGCGGTCGCGGGCTCGCGGCCGCCCCAGTTGTCCCACGCGAACGGCACCATCACGACGGGGAACTCCAGGCCCTTGCTGGTGTGCACCGTGATGATCTGCACCGCGGCGGCGTCGGTCTCCAGCCGGCGACTGCGCTCCTGGCCGCCCTCACCGGCCGCCTCCGAGATCCGCCGCCGCAGCCACACCAGCAGCGCGGTCAGGCCGAGCTGCCCGTCCAGCGCGGCCTCGTGCAGCACCTGCGCGATGTGGCGCAGGTCGGTGAGCAGCCGCTCGCCGCCGACCAGCCCGAGGATCCGCGGCTGCAGCCCCTGGTCGAGGGACACCGCCTCGAACATCGCGGCCACCCCACGCTCCTCGAGCACCGCACCCCACACCCGCAGCCGCAGCGCCAGCTCGTCGGCGAACGGGTCACCGGCGGCGTCGAGACCGGCCGCGTCGAGGCCGACGAAGCAGGTGAGGGCGGCCCGGCGTACCCGAGTCGTGCGGTGCGGCTGCTCCAGCGCCTCGAGCAGCCGTTGCCACTCGGCCGCCGCGGGGGTGGCGAAGACGGAGGTCTTGCCGGTGAGTACGACGGGTACGCCGGCCTCGTGCAGCTCGGCCCGCACCAGCTGGGCCTGGCTGTTGGCCCGCACCAGCACCGCGATGTCGCCGGGCTGAACGGACCGCTCGGCACCACCGTCGCGCGGATGCACCACCGCCTCGCCGGAGAGCAGCGCGACGACCCGGTTCGCGAGATCGCGGGCCACAGCGTCACGAGCCGGGCCGGTCCGTGCCGTGCCGTTCTGCGCCATGGCCAGCCCGTCGCGCGGCACCACCCGCAGCTGCAGCGGCACCGGCCCCGAGACGAGCCGGCCGGTGTGCTCCGCCTCGACCGGCAGCACGCGGATCCGGTCGTCACCCAGCGCGGCGCCGCCGTAGACCGCGGCCATCCCGTCGAGCAGCAAGGCGTCGCTGCGCCAGTTGGTCGGCAGCGTGCGCACGACGGATGCGGTCGCGCGGGCCTCGAGGTAGGCGTGCACGTCGGCGCCGCGGAAGCCGTAGATGGCCTGCTTGGGGTCACCGATCAGCACGAGGGTGCGGTGCCCGTGGAACGCCTCGCGCAGGATCGTCCACTGCACCGGGTCGGTGTCCTGGAACTCGTCGACCAGCACCACCCGGTAGCGCTGCCGCAGCCGGCCGCAGGCGACCGGCCCGGTGCCGGGATCGGTGAGGGTAGTGGCGAGGCGGGTCAGCATGTCGTCGTAGTCGATGAGCTGCTGGCGCCGCTTGCGCCGATCCACCTCGGCGCGCACCGCGGCGGCGATCCTGGCCCGTTGGCCGGGCAGGCCGTCGGTGTCGCCGGGTGGCAGCAGGTCGGTGGCCGGGTCGGTCGCGGCCGCCATCGCCAGCGCGTGGAACTCGGCGCGCTTCAGGTCCGGCGGCTCGGCGCCCGCCGTACCCCACTTGCGCAGGTAGAGGTCGTCGGCCACTTCGGCGACCAGGTCTCCGATGTTCTCGACGAGCACCGCGCCGGTGTCGTGGTCGCCTGCGGTGCCGAGTGCGAGCAGCACCTGCTGGGCGAAGCCGTGGGTGGTCGTGACGGTCGCCGCGTCGAAGACGGTGAGTGCTTCCTCGAGCCGCTGCCGCCGTACGGCGACCGCCGGCTCGGCTGCGTCGGCGAGCAGCCGGAGCACCCGGTCGTGCTCCGGGATCGCCGTCGGTGCGGCCAGCCCGTCGCGGGCGCTGACCAGCCGCTCGCGGACCCGCTCCCTCAGCTCGCGGGTCGACTCTCGGCTGAAGCTCACGACGAGCAGCTCCTCCATCGCCACGCCGTCGGCGACGTATCGCGCGACGAGGTTGGCGATGGTGAACGTCTTGCCGGTGCCGGCGCTGGCCTCGAGCACCGTGGTCCCCTCGGGCAGCGGCCCCAGCAGGTCGAACGGCTCCGGTACGCCGGTCACCATCGCCGCGGCCGTCATGCCCCCGCCGTCGGACGAACCCGCATCACGATCGCACGACATCCTTTCCCCGCAGCGGCGTCAGGGCACGCTACTGCGCAGACGGGACACGGGGACTATTGCGTCGCGGATCGCGACGGTCGCGGCTCCTACTGGGCGGAGCGAGTCTTCTTGGTGACCTCGCAGGCGAGGCCGTCCTTGTCGTGATCCAGCGCCTTGTTCGAGCGGTAGACAGCGGCGTCGACGACGACTTGGCCGCGCGCCTTCCTGCCGGTGTTCGCGGCACCGGCGCGCTTCACCCCGTTGGGGTAGGTCGTCCGCAGCATCTTGCACGAGGTGAACACGGGTGCCGCCTTCGGCGTCGGCGCCGGGCCCGCCACCGAGAAAGTCGGGGTCGGGATGACGGTGCGCACGACGTCCACGCCGTGCGATCCCCACCACTTCAGCAGTGCGGGCGCGAGCACAAGGAGCACCGCCAGGGCGATGAGCTTCATCAACGTTTCTCGTCGTATCGCTGTTCGTTTCGCCAGTCGTCTCCGCTCTCGCGCCGATGGCTCCCTGGGGGTGGCGGATGACCGTCCGTATGCGCGGTTGCGGCCGTGCCGTGGCACCGGCACAGTCGCGGTTGCTGTCGCCGGAGGCATCGCGTTGCGCAGATGCGAGGCGATGCCGAGCACGTCACCCGGCGTGAGCTGTGGCGGCAGGCCGGTCGCCCACGCGACGAGCTGGTCATGACCGACGACAGTGACGCCCTCGCAGTGGTCGACGCTGCCGGAGCCCGAGCCGGCCAGGGCGATCACGGGGATGACGTGCAGTGCCCAGGGCAACTGGAGGAGCGCCCCGACATCCTCGGCAGCCTGCTTCGCCCCGGCGACCTCCTTGTCGCGGCGGTAGCCGTTCTGACGCAGTACCCCGTCCCGGACGGTGACCGTGCCCGACCAGTTCTTGGCATCCACGACGAGGATGCCCGGTGGACCGACCGCGACGTGGTCGATGTTGGCCCGCTTGCGGCCCGGCCAGTGCACGTCGTGGAAGACGTCGAAGCCGTGCGGCCGGAGCAGCTCGAGCTGCGCCCCGACGGTCTGCTCGCCGTCGCTGCCGCGCTGCCACATCGCAGCGTCGCGCTCCACCCGGTCGGCGTCCTGGTTGAGCTGGGCAGCCTGGGCCCGCATGCTCTGGGCCCGCATGAGCTTGCGCGCGGCCTGCTTGCCCGCCGAGTTCCCCTGCTCCATTGGTACCCCCGTGTCCGACCCTTCCCGTCGTCTCGGGCGGTCATCTGCCGATCTTGAGCAGTTAGCCGACGTCAACGACCGTCATCGTTGCGGTCGGCCTGGCCTTTCGGCGCCCGATCGGCCCATGGCTGGGCCGGGCACAGCCTTCGCTGGAGCCTGGAAACGCGGTGACCTGGGGCTTTCCCGCGGCGCCCGCAGGTGGACCTCATGCAGGCCGGGCTCCCTGGTGGCCTGGACGACTCGCCACGTGCTGGGTTCGAGCGAGTCGCCGGCGTCATCCGTCGCGGGTGAGGCGGCCGCTGTCTGCGGGGCGCATGTTGGGTGGGTCGGCGTACCGAGACGGGCGCTGAGTCCAGTGGTGCACGCGAGGCGGAGGCGACGAGATGCCCAGGATGTTGAGGCGCGCGGCGGTACTAGGAGCGACGGCCCACGCCGCGAACGCACGCGGTCAGGCGCAGGGGCAGGCTCAGGCCGCCCAGGAGCAGGCCGCAGCAGCCCCGCCGCCCGCACCGATGGCACCGGCAGACGCCGCCCCGGCCGCTGCCCCTGATTACAGCGAGTTGATGAAGCTCAAGGAGCTGCTCGACGCCGGCGTGCTCACCCAGGCGGAGTTCGACACCCAGAAGCAGAAGATCCTCAGCGCCTGACCGTTTTCGCTCACCCTCGTCCGGGCGCAGCTCGGCCAACCCCAGGAGTTCGGCATGACCATCGGCCCCGTGCAGTTGCTCGTCGTGAGCTTTGACAAACCCAACTTCAGCGGGGAGGTCCTCGAGGAGCTGACCCGGCTTCGCGAGAACAAGGTGATCCGGTTGATCGACGCCTTGGCCGTGCAGAAGAACCGCGACGGATCCCTGGTTGCTCTGCAATGGAGCGACCTGTCCATCCCCGAGGCCGAGGAGCTGGGCGCGACGGTGGGAGCGCTGCTGGGCCTCGGGTTCGCCGGCGAGGAGGGCATGGAGCTCGGCGCCGAGGCCGGAGCGGAGGCAGGGGCGGACGGCCATCTCATCGATGACGCGGAGGTCTATGACGTCGCCGCCATGATTGCCCCGGGTAGCGCCGCGGCGATCGCCTTGATCGAGCACGTGTGGGCCGAGCCGCTGCGCGACGCAATCGCTCGGGCGGGCGGGGTTCCGGTGAGCGGTGAGTGGGTGCACCCCCTCGACCTGGTCGCGATCGGGATGATGGCCGCCGACGAGCTCGAGCCGGCCTAGACCCCGCGGTCGACCCGGGTCACCTGGCCGGGGCTGCGGCCGCGCACTGGCAAACGTTGCGGCGCTTGGCGTGCGGACGGGGAGGCTGCGCAGTCAGGTCTGTACTTTGGGATCGGCGGCGACGAGGCGGGCCCGGTACATCCACCCTCAAGGGATCGGCTGGAAGACCGACTCGCCCATCGAGATCTTTGAACCCGTCATTCTCCTGGCCGATCGCCATGCCGTGCAGGGACTGCTCGACGGCTGCGCTAGCAGAGTCGCGATTGGGCTGCCTTCCTCACGGCTCATCGGCATGGGTAACGCGACCAGCGGGAAGATTGGGCGACTGCGACCTCGGGGAAGGTGGCCTTACATCCATTCCTGACTCGTCCCTTCGGCCGATGTTGACAAGAGTTCCCATGCCCAAGGTTCGTGACGTGTAGACCTACCCGTCGAGAGCGCACGGGGCGCTCGGACTCGGGGGAAGCTCATGGCTCGCCGTTACAACCCGCCGCCGAATTGGCCTCAGCCGCCATCGGGCTGGACTCCTCCGCCTGGCTGGCAACCCGACCCGGCATGGGGTCCGCCACCGAGTGGGTGGCAATTGTGGGTCGATGACCGCAACT
>DASYES010000632.1:0-2874 GCA_036498885.1 Pseudonocardia sp. | reverse complement strand
CTCACTTCCAGTCAGAAGTTGCAACCCGGATGTGAGGCAACGACTTGCGTGTCGGCGATTGTGGTATGCATATTGCCGCCCGCAGGTGAACACGAGGAGTCCAGCAGTCGGCGGAAAGATAGAAAAAAAGCCCACAAGGGGCACCCAGTATCGTCACTCGCCAATTTATTCCTGCGCCGCGCACGCTGGGTCGAACCCACGTCGTCGAGCTAGGATTAGAGGTAGACGGCTGCGATCAGGGTGACGACCAGGGCGGCGCCGAGGACTTGGAGGGTGCGGTCGCCTAGGGCGATCTCTTCGGGTTCACCGCCGTTGCCGCTGTCTACGTCTACGGCATAGCGCAGGATGGCTACCACGAAGGGCACCAGGGAGATCACCGGCCAGCGCGAGTGGTGGGTCTGGCTGAGCTGGAACGCCCACGAACCGTAGGTCATGATCACGCCGGTGGCCGAGAGCGTCCAGACGAAACGTAGGTAGGAGGCGGTGTAGCGCTCCAGCGACTTGCGGATCTTGGCGCCGGTGCGCTCGGCCAGCATCATCTCCGCGTAGCGCTTGCCGGCCACCATGAACAGCGACCCGAAACCCGCCACCAGCAGGAACCACTGCGAGAGCGCGATGCCGGTGGCCGCACCGCCCGCGATCGCCCTGAGCAGGAAGCCCGACGCGACGATGCAGATGTCGAGCACCGGCTGGTGCTTGAGCCAGTAGCAGTAGGCCAGCTGCACGGCGATGTAGACGGCGAGCACGATCACCAGCTGCACGCTGGCCATGAAGCTCAACGCCAGCGCGCCCAGCAGCAGCACAACGGCCACCGACTGCGCGAGCCGGGGAGCCACGATCCCCGCGGCGATCGGCCGGTTGCGCTTGGTCGGGTGCGCCCGGTCGGCGGCCACGTCGTTCGCATCGTTGACGAGGTAGATGCCCGACGCGGCGATCGAGAACGCCGCGAACGCGATGGCGAGATGGATCGCGATGCCCGTGGTGAACAGGTCGCCACCGACGAAGGGCGCCGCGAGCACCAGGACGTTCTTCACCCACTGCCGCGGCCGCATCGTCTTGAGCACGCCGCGGGTGACGCTCACCGGCGTGCGCGGCGGCACGGCCTGCTGCTCGGTCGGCACGTCGGTGCTCGTCATCGGTTTCCCTTCCGGGGACGCTGTGCGGTGGAGCGGTTCGCCAGCCGCCGGGCGCCGACCGCCACCGCGGCGCCGAGCACGGACCCCGCCACGACATCGGTGGGGTAATGCACGCCGAGCACCATCCGGGACAGTGCCATCGGTGGCACCAGCGCTGCCACGAGCGGCTTGCGTAGCAGCGCCCCGAACACCACGGCGGCGGCCGTGGTGGACGTGGCATGCGCCGACGGGAAGCTCAGCCTGCTCGGCGTGCCGACGAGCACCCTCACCCGAGGGTGCTGCGGCCGAGGCCTGCGCACCACCCGCTTCACCCCGACGGACGCGCCGTGCGCGAGCGCGACGGCGGCTGTGGCTGTCACCCATTCGCGGCGCCGGCGGCGGTCGACCACCGCGCCGGCGGCGCCGAACAGCAGCCATCCCGCGGCGTGCTCGCCGAAGAGCGACATGCCGCGCGCGACCCGCACGACCGGCGGACTGGCGATCTTGTCCTGCACGGCCTCCAGCAGGCGCACCTCGAATGCGGCGGGTGGGACGTCGACGGTGCCCCCGGGAATGACGGCCGGGGGGCGCGTCGGGCCGGGGCGGTCGAGGAGCTCGGCCACGGGCGGGGGCCTCCAGTGCGGCGTGGCGGGGCCTGGCCCGCGCCGGGTCAGTGCGGTGTGACGGCGGCGCGGGGGGTGGGCCGCCGATGCACAGGTGCGGTGCGCTATCCGAGGCTGATGCTACGCCCGGTCACCTAGAGTAGCCGGGGTGCGGTGTCCTCTGAGCGTACTTTGCCGCCGTCTCCGTGCTCAGAACCAGCGCTCGAGCACCAGCGCCAGGCCGTCGTCGCGGTTGCTCGCGGTGATCTCGTCCGCCACCTCCAGCAGCGCTGGATGTGCGTTTCCCATGGCTACGCCGTGGCCGGCCCAGCGCAGCATCTCCAGGTCGTTCGGCATGTCCCCGAACGCGATGACGTCGGCCGCGTCGACTGCCCGACGCTGCGCCACCTCCGCGAGCCCGGTGGCCTTGGTGACGTTCGGTGACGAGATCTCGACGAGCCCTCGCGGATGCGAGAAGGTGAGGTCGGCCGCATCGCCCACCACGGGGGCGAGCGCGGCCACCATGGCGTCGCTGGAGAGGCCGGGGCAGCGGACGAGCATCTTCACCGCCGGACGCGAGATCACCTCCGACCGCGTGACCACCGCGTGGTCGCCCTCGACCCACGCGTGGCGGTACTCCGGCTCGGCGACGAACGCCGCGCACTCGTCGGACGCACTGGCACCGACCCGCTCGACCGCCAAGCCGGACCCCGGCAGGGCCACCGTGACCACGTCCGCAAGGTGCGCGAGGACGTCCGGGCCGAGGGTGCGTGACCAGACCACACGGTCCGCGGCGACGTCGTAGAGCACAGCGCCATTGGCGCACACCGCGAGACACCCCACCCCGAGCTCCGCCACGACCGGCGGGACCCAGCGCGGCGGCCGACCTGTCACCAGGACGAAGCCGACTCCGTCCGCCACCAGCCTCCTGACCACGGCGGCGGCGCGCGGCGAGACCCGGTCATCGGGATCCAGCAGCGTGCCGTCGACATCCGTCGCGACCAGTCGGGGAGCCTGCACGAGTACCAGGGTACGGACATGACCCCCAAGCCATCGCACTCTCGCCGCGAGTACGCAGAAGCGGGCACCCGGCGCGGACCGGGTGCGGCTGGTCGATCGGGTCCGAGATCCGTCCGCAACCGGACCGTGCCCTACAC
>DASYES010000631.1:0-5161 GCA_036498885.1 Pseudonocardia sp. | reverse complement strand
GACGAGGCCGTGACACGGGCTCAGGAGCTCCTCGACGCGGGCCGCCCGTTCACCGCGCACGAGGTGCTCGAAGGCGCGTGGAAGGCGGCCGACGAGCCGGACCGGGAGCTGTGGCGCGCCCTCGCCCAGCTCGCCGTCGGCCTGACCCACGCCCAGCGCGGCAACGCCCGCGGCGCGGTCGCGCTGCTCGACCGCGGCGCGGAGAACCTCGCCCGCTGGGTGGGCCCGGTGCCCGCAGGACTGGACGTCCGCGGCGTGCTGACCCACGCCGAGGCGCTGGCCCGCCGGATCGAAGGCGACGGCCTGGCAGGCATCACCGAGCACGACCTGAGACCGCGTCTCCGCAAGGGTGCGGTGTAAATCCGCTCGCCACTGCCCTTCCGGCCCGGCGACCATGCCCCGTGCCCATCACACCGGTCCTGACCGACGACGTCGTCACGCTGCGCCCCCACACCGCTGCCGACATCGATGCTCTGGTCACGATGGGGACCGACCCGCAGACCGTCCGCTGGACGACCGTGCCGGTTCCCTACGAGCGCCACCACGCGGAGGACCGGGTCCTCGAGAAGATGGCCGCCGGGTGGCACGACGGCACGTCCTTCGGCTGGGCGATCGAGGCGGACCATGACGGAGGAGAGCCGCGCTTCGCCGGCAACGTCGACATCCGCACCGGCCCGCCGGCGGAGATCGGATTCGCCGCGGCGCCGTGGGCCAGGCGGCGCGGCCTGATGACGCGGGCGGTCCGCCTGGCCACGCGCTGGGCGTTCGACGAAGCCGGGCTGCCGGTGGTGCACTGGTCGGCCTTCGCCGGGCACCTCGCGTCCTGGCGGGTGGCCCACGCCTGCGGCTTCACCTTCCACGGCGAGCGGCCGATGGCCCTGCCGCAGCGCGGGCTGCTGCACGACGGCTGGTACGCCTCGCTGCGCCCTGACGACGAGCAGTCACCGCGTACGACCTGGTGGCCCGTGCCCGTGCTGGACGGCGAGCGCGTCAGGTTGCGGGCGCACACCAAGGCCGACGTTCCGCGGATCGTCGAGGCCTGCTCGGACGAGCGCTCGCGCTACTGGCTGGCCACGCTCCCCGACCCGTACACCGAGCAGTCGGCGCGGGAGTTCGTCCGCGCGAGGCGGCTCGGCGAGTCGCTCGGGCAGTCGGTGACGTGGGCGGTGGCCGACCGGGATGACGACCGGCTGCTCGCCAACGTGGCCGTCTTCGGGCTCGACGACGGCCTCAACCCCACCGGCGGGGAGATCGGCTACTGGGCACACCCGGACGCGCGGGGCCGCGGGGTGGTGAGCGAGGCCGTCGATCTCGTGGTGGCCCACGCATTCGCTCCGGTGGCGGCCGGAGGACTCGGCAGGCACCGGTTGCAGATCGGCGCCGCGTGGTCGAACACCGCCAGCCGTCACGTCGCCGAACGGGCCGGTTTCAGCCTCGCCGCCCGCTACCGCCAGGACGGCGTGATCGGCTACGGCGAGAACCGCAGGCTCGACGACGGCGCGTGGTACGAGCGGCTCGCCGACGGCGGGCCGTCGCTCACGACCCCCCGGGGTTGAGGATGACCGTGGTGGGCGCGTAGCCGGCGCCCACCACGTCGACGCCCTCCGACGTCAACATCCCGACCGCCCGCTCCACGTAGGTGTTGGTGTAGGCCTCCGGGTCGGGGTCGCGCGTGAGCACCGTCTGCCCGTCGGCGTTCACGGCGGTGCGCGCCACCCGCACGGTCTGCTCCCAGGCCGCGGGGTCGATCGTTCCCGCGCCCGCGGCGGGCGCGGGCCAGATCAGCTTGTTCACCTCGTTCACCTGCCACAGCTGGTGGCTGGCGCCGAGGGTCGACCCCGCCTTGACGACGATGTCGCGGCAGGACTC
Organism: Pseudonocardia sp.; assembly: GCA_036498885.1. Lineage (GTDB taxonomy): Bacteria > Actinomycetota > Actinomycetes > Mycobacteriales > Pseudonocardiaceae > Pseudonocardia. Next base: position 3,292 of record DASYES010000631.1, on the reverse strand, counting down.
TACGTTGTCCCGGCAGTACGCCCAGCCTTCGATCGAGCCGGCGATGAAACGGGTGGTGGTGTCCTCGTAGGTGGGGTCGGAGAGCCGCTCCGTGCTCGCCCAGATGGCGTCCTGCAGCATCGCGGTGCCGGTGTCGTTCCAGTTGATCACCGAGAAGTCCGCAGGCGTGTAGAGCCGGCCCGTTGCGGGGTTCTCCGCCTCGAGCACCTGCGCGTACTCGTTGTAGGACATGGCCTGCGCGGCGTCGATCTCGCCGGACAGCAGCGCCTGCATGTCGAACTGCTGCTGCACCAGCGTGACGTCTCTGGCAGGCGTGAGCCCGGCCGCGGTCATGCCCGCGAAGAGCTCGAACTCGTTGCCGAAGCCCCAGTTGCCCACCCGCTTGCCGCGGAGGTCGGCTGCCGACGTGATGCCCTTGTCCGAGAACGCCACCTGGTAGGTGCCGGAGCGCTGGAAGATCTGGGCGACATCGGTGATCGCGGCACCCTGCTCCCGCGAGGCGAGCGCCTTCGGCACCCAGGCGATCGCGTAGTCGGCCTGACCCTGCGCCAGCACCGTCTGCGGGACGATGTCGACACCGCCCTCCTTGATCTGCACGTCGAGCCCACGCTTCGCGTAGAAGCCCTGGTCGACGGCCGCCAGGTAGCCGGCGAACTGCCCCTGGGTGGACCACTGCAGCTGCAACGTCACCCGCTGCGGCCCGTCACCGTTGCCGGGCCCCGTCGTCGTGCACGCGGAGACGGAGAGCGCGAGCGCAGCCACCACGGCGAGCGATCGCAGCAGTCGTCGAGACGGCGGCCGTGCGGCCGTTGCTCGTCCGTTCATGGGGACCTCCGGAGGTTGTCGATCACGACCGACCGCGGGTCACCAGGCGCTCGGCGAGCAGCCCGGCGAGATGGAACAGCAGCCCCACAGCGATGGCGGCGGCGACGAAGGCCCACGCTCGCGCGTAGGCGGTGTTGGCGGCGGCAGAGGAGATCCGGCTGCCCAGGCCGTTCTGCAGGCCGCCGAAGTACTCCGCGACGACCGCCGCGATCACCGCGGCAGGCGCGGCCAGCCGCAGGCCCGTCATGATGTACGGCACCGCGCCGGGCAACCGGACGAACCGCGCGTGCTGCCACGGCGTGGCGGCCAGCGCCGTCATCAGCTCGGCGTGCACCGGCTGCACCTGGCGCAACCCGCGCATCGTGGAGACGAACACGGGCACGATCACCACGACCGTGACGACGAGCCGGCGCGCGACCTCCGTGGTGGAGCCGAACATCGTGGTGAACACCGGCGCGAGCGCCACGATCGGCACGGCGCTCGCGGCGAGCACCACCGGGGTGGCGAGCTCCTGCACCAGCCTGGACCGCGCCGCGAGCAGTGCCAGCGCCACCCCGAGCACGAACCCGGCCACGAGCCCGGCCGCCGCGTTGCCGCCGGTGACCGCCGCGGTGGAGACGATGACCGGGGCCTGGGCTCCGATCTGTGCTGCGATCGCGCTCGGCGGGGGCAGCAGGAACGCCGGCACGCGACCCAGCACCACCACCAGCTCCCAGAGCACGAGCCCCGCGATCCCGAACGCGACGGCAGGCCACACCCGGGCCAGTTGCAGCGCACCCCGCCGCTCTCCGGGACCTGCCTCCACGCCCGCCGCGCCGGGCACCGCGCCTGCCCTGTTCACTCGTGCCCCTTGCGCAGCGCCTCGCGCACCGCGGTGATCGCGGCGAAGAACGACCCGGACTCGCGGACGTCCTCGACGTCCTCGGGCACGAGATCGCTGACCACCGCCGCGCCCGGCCGGCACCCGTCGACGATCTCGGTGATCCGGCCCGGCCGTGGCGACATGACGACGACCCGGTTCGAGAGCACCACGGCCTCCGGGATCGAGTGGGTCACGAACAGCACGGCAGCACTGGTCTCTTCCGCGATCCGCAGCAGCTCGGCCTGCATCCGTTCGCGAGTCATCTCGTCCAGCGCCCCGAACGGCTCGTCCATGAGCAACAGCCGGGGGCTGGGGGCGAGCGCGCGGGCGATCGCGACGCGCTGCTGCATCCCGCCGGACAGGGCGCTCGGCCGGGCCCCGGCGAACTCGTCCAGCCCGACGAGCGCCAGCAGCTCCGCCGCCCTCGCCCGGCGCTCCGCCTTGGCGACGCGGTGGACGTGCAGGGGCAGCTCGACGTTCTCGACGACCGTGCGCCACTCCAGGAGCCCGGCCTGCTGGAAGGCGATCCCGTAGTCCTGGTCGAGCCGGGCCTGCTGCGGCGACTTGCCCCCGACGAGAACGGCGCCCGCGGTGGGCTGCTCGAGATCGGCGACGATGCGCAGCAGCGTCGACTTGCCGCAGCCCGACGGACCGATCAGCGACACGAACTCGCCTGCCCCCACCTCGAGGTCGATGCCGTCGAGCGCGTGGACGTCGCCGAACCGCTTGTCGACGCCGCTGAGCGAGACGGCCGAGCTCATCGGACGCTCCCCCGGTAACGGCGCAGGCCGACGTCCAGGAGCCCCACCGCGCCCGCGGCGACGAGCCCGAGCACGGCGGCGCCGAGGATCGCGGTGTACATGCGCGATGGGTCGCCGGTGGCGGACTGCGCGTACTCGATGATCAACCGGCCGATCCCTCCGCGCGTACCGGTGGAGATCTCGGCGACGATCGCCCCCACCACGGCGGCCGCGGCGGCGAGCCGGACCGCCGGCACGACGTGCGGGACCGAGGCGGGCAGCCGCAGGCGCAGCAGCGTGGTCCACCAGCCGGCCGCCAGCGCGTGGAAGAGCTCCACGTCGGCCCGGGCGGGCGAGGTGAGCCCTCGCAACATCCCCACGGCGATCGGGAAGAACGCCAGGTACGCCGAGATGACCATGACGCTGGCCCAGGGTTGCCACGACCACCCGAGGATCGCGATGTTGCCGCCCCACCCGGCCACGAGCGGGGCGATCGCGATGAGCGGCACCGTCTGTGACGCCACCACGTAAGGCAGCGCGGCCCGCTCCAGGAGTCCGAACCGCTGCATCGCCAGCGCCAGCAGCACCCCGAACACGCCCCCGATCAGGAGCCCACCGAGGGCGAGAGCGAGGGTGAACAGCGCACCGGAGGCCACCGCGGCGGCGACGCTGCGCGTGGTGGCGGCTCCGGCGACCTCAGGTTCGGCGAGCCTCCCGAGCACCGTCCACACATGGGGCATCGCCGAATCGTCGGTGCGTGGCAGCACTCTGGTGTCGCCGATCGTGACACCGGCGGCGGGCAGCACGAGCTTTGCCAGCTCCCACAAGGCGATGAGCAGGACGAACGCCGCGACGGTGGTGGCAA
>DASYES010000630.1:0-1767 GCA_036498885.1 Pseudonocardia sp. | reverse complement strand
AGCCTGTCGTCGCGCATGGCCTCGGCGATCGTCGCGTACCCGGCGAGCGCGCCGGTGTAGGCCAGCAGCGAGTGGGTGGCGTTGAGCAGCCGCAACTTCACCGCCTCGTACGGCGCCACGTCGGCGGTCAGGATGGCGCCTGCCCGGTGCCATGCCGGCACGGGTCCGGCGAAGTCGTCCTCGATCACCCATTGGCGGAACGGCTCGGCCACCACCAGCCCGTCGTCGCGCACTCCGAGCAGCCGACGGGCCCGCTCGCGGTCGTCGTCGGTGGTGGCAGGCACGATCCGGTCGACCATGCTGCTCGGGAACGACACCGCGGACGCCACCCACTCCCACAACGGTTCGCCCTCCGCGGTCGGCAGCGCGGCGCAGAAGTCCGCCACGAGCCGGCGTAGCACCGCACCGTTGCCCACGAGGTTGTCGCACGACAGCACGGTGAGCGCTGCGCCGTGGCGCCGGTTGCGTTCCTGCAGGCCGCGCACCAGCCGGCCGATCGCCGTGACCGGCGCCCCTGTACCCGCAACGTCCGCCTGCACCCCAGCGTCCCGCAGGTCGAGCCCGCCGGTGGGATCGCGCCGGTATCCCTTCTCCGTGACGGTCAGGGTGACCACGCGGACGGCCTCATCCGCGATCCGCGACTGCACCAACTCCGGCTGCTCGCCTCCCGGCACCACCTCGAGCACCGAGCCGACCACGCGGACCGAAACGCCGTCGTCGCTTCCCTCGAGCACGCCGTAGAGCCCGTCCTGCGGGTCCAGCTGATCGACGACGGCGCGCGAGCGCTGCGTCACCCCGCAGATCCCCCAGTGCCCGACGCCCTCGGCCGCCATCGCCTCCTCGGTGTAGACGGCCTGGTGGGCCCGGTGGAACGCGCCGATGCCGAGATGCACGATGCCGACCGCGGCGTCGGGGCGCCGGGTGCCGATGTGCACGCCGGGGGCGATCCGGTCCAGGGTCGCCACCGAGAGGCGGGGCACGTCCGTCGTCACGGTTCCGGTGTCTCCTTGACCCGGGCGACCAGCTGTGTCGGATTGACGAACCGCAGCGCGACGACGAGCAGCACGAGCATCGTCGACGTGTAGATCACGGCCATCGCGTCGACGGACTGCTGCGCCCGGATCCCGGCCGCCGACATCGAGTAGTAGAGCGCGACCACCAGCGTCTGCGAATCGGGGCCGGCGGTGAGGAACGTCAGCTCGAACATGCCCACGGTGCGCACCAGCACCAGGATGGCCGCCGCGAGCATGCCCGGTACGAGCAGGGGGCCGAGCACGCGGACGAACAGCGCACGCGTGCCGGCGCCGCACATCCGCGCCGCCGACTCGATGCTCGGGTTGATCTGCTCGATGAACGGCGTCATCGTGAGGATCACGAACGGCACCGACGGCACCAGGTTGGCGAGCACCACACCCGAGGCGTTGCCCGCGAAGCCGTACTTGTAGAGCACCGTCGCGAGCGGGATGCCGTAGGTGATCGGCGGCATGAGGATCGGCAGCAGGAACGCGAAGTAGACGATCTTCTTGCCCGGGAACGTGCGCCTGGCCAGCACATATGCGGCCGGCATCCCGATCAGCAACGAAATCACCACCACGAGCAGCGACACCTGCAGGGTGACGCCGACGACCTGGAGGAGCCCGAACTCCCGCCACGCCGTGCTGTACCAGCCCGTGGTGAAGCCGCTCGGCAGCCACGTGCCGAACCACTGGGTGCCGAACGAGCTCACGAGGACCGCGCCGATCACCCCGGCGAGGTTCACGAGGAAGA
>DASYES010000629.1:0-3674 GCA_036498885.1 Pseudonocardia sp. | reverse complement strand
ACGACGCTGCTGCCTGCCCCGGGCGATCCGTCAGGGACCAGCGCGACCTCGGGCGCCTCCAGCAGCGACGGGTTCTCGGTGCCGTCGATGAAACCGGTGAGATCACGGTCGTGGCGGTACAGCCAGCCGGCCGTCTCACGCCGCAGCACGGCAACCGCAGCCAGGCCGTCGATCACCGCACGGCCGTTGTCGAACACGGCGGTGCGGTCGCCACCTGCCAGCCACAGCCACGCGTCGTGCTGGGTGGCGGGCATCGTGAACCCGTCCGGGCCGACGACACCTTCCTCCCAGCCACGGGCTCCGGTGGGTACGTCGGCCCGGTCCGCCACCTCCGCCCAGAGCTCGGGGCGGAGACCGACGACCAGGTTGACGCCACCGGTGGTGGACAGCGGCCCCACCAAAGCAGCCGCCGCCGTGACCAGATCGACCGCACGTGCCCCTGGCCGGAGATCGAACTCGAGGTACCCGTGCTCCGGAGTACCGAGGGCGAAGATGCCCGGCTGCGCGCTCACGATCACCATGCTCGCAAAGCGCCGCGGCCGGCTGGTGCCGCCCCTGGGCGTCGGATCAGCCCTCGTCGGGGCTCGCGAACCGAGCCCTGCGCCGGCGCCTGCGGAGCACGATCAGGAGCAGGAGGGCGGCGGCCGCCCCGGCCGCCGCGCCCGGCTTCTCCCGGACGAACTTGCGCACGTCCGCGACCTTGTCGGTCACGAGGCGATAGAGCACGTCGACCTGCTGCAGCGCCGCCGCGACCGTCTCGTCCTTCCTGGCCTGAACCCGCGCCGAGACGTCGAAGCGCGAAGCGAGCTCCTCGACGGTGTCGCCGAGCTCGGCGCGCAGCTCCTCGATGTGCACCACGCGCTCGTCGCGGAGCTCCTCGACCTCCTCCCGGAGCTCCTCGGGCGACATCGTGCGACCGTCCACGACCGGACGGTCCGGCGCCACCGGCACCGCATCGTCGTCGCTGTCACCGCTGCCCTCACTCCTCGCACCCGTGCTCATCCAGCGCCCCTCTCGTGACTACGCCGTCCCCTGCCTGCCCTCCATGAAATGACCGTTTGCCCATCCCGCCAACCCCGGCGGCCACACACCACAGGTTTCGTGATCCACTACATGCAAACTACCCGGGGACGAAGCAGGCAAATGCGATCAATTTCCAGTCTTTGTCCGACGACCGTCGTAACCCGCGCAGTCAATCGGCCCTGATCCGCCGATACGACGTTTGTTTCCACGCCACCCAGGTAAGGCTCTGGTTCCATCCCGTGCAGCGCGCAGAGCGAGGAGGGGCCGTGGCAGGAAGGCCGAGGACCGCAGACAAGAGCACCGGCGTGCCGCGGTCGCCGGGCAAGCCCACAAGCACTGTCTCCGCTGGTGGCACCAGCGATCTCACCGGGGAGGTGCGGCCGGATCGTCCGGCCGAAGGCCGTTTCGAGGGTAAGCGGTCGGCCACGGTCAACCTGCCCTTCGTGACCGCCCAGTTCCGGGTTCCGGATATTCACATGCCGGAGATCCGCATGCCGGAGGTGCATCCGCCGACCCGCGAGGATCTCGACTCGGCCGGACGAAAGGCGCTGTCCGTTCTGCCGCCGCCGAAGACGTTGTTGTTCTTCGGCGGCCTGGCGGCCACCGCGGTCATCGGAGCGATCGAATGGCCGGTTGCGGCGGCCATCGGTATCGGAAGCGCTCTGGCCAGCCGGGGAGAGGTGAAACCCGAGCCACGGGGCAACGGGCCGCAGGCAGGTGGAACACCGACCGCCGCTTCGCCGACCCGGCCGACGGGGGCGCAGAACTGACCTGATCTCTGGAGCGACGAGCCGCGGCACAGCCGTGGCTCGTCCGTTGTGTGCGAGGGCAGATGTTGCAGAGTGTGTTCAACCTCGCCGGTAGCGCGGTGGGCACCGTCCTCGGTGCAGCGAACGGAGTGGCCGAACTGGTCGACGCCGCCACCTCCGACGCCACGTCGGTGGCGCCCGGCCGGGTGCACGTTCCCCTTCGCGGGGTGCACACCAGCGACGCGGCCACTGCCGCTGCCGTCGAGGAGCAGCTCGGCGAACACCCGGCGATCTGCCGCGCCGAGGTGAACGCAGCTCTCGGCCACGTCATGGTGGAGTTCGACCCGGACCTGCTCTCGGTGTCCGAGGCGCTGGACCTCGTGGCGGACGTCGAGCGGGAGAACGGACTCGCGTCGGAGCCGTACACGAGCCAGGAGCATCCGGGGAACGCGCGACGGGCGCTGCAGGAGGCCGCCCTGTTCGGCATCCACACCGCCGCGCTCGTCTACACGACGGTCGGCCGGGCGGTACCTGCCGCGCCGGTCGCGCTGCCGGCGTCGATCCTCGCACTGATCGACGCCTCCCCCCGGCTGCGCGGTTACGTGGCCGGGGCGCTGGGCGAACCCACGGCCGACGCGCTGCTCAGCACCGCAGGGGCGGTGTCCAACGGGCTCGGCAAACGCCCGCTCGGGCTGATCGTCGACGCATGCCAGCGCTTCGTGCTCTTCCAGGAGAACCAGGCACGCCGCCGGTCCTGGGCCACGTGGGAGGACGCGCTCGCCGAGCATGAGGGCGCCCATCGAGCCATGCCACGACCGGTGGGCCCACGCCCCTCACCGATGCCGTCGGGGCCGGTCGAGAAGGTCGCCGACTACACGCCGCTGGCCGCGCTCGGCGCCGCCACCGCGCTGTTGGCCGCCACGCGATCCGTGCCGCTTGCGACCACCGCTCTCGCTCTCGGCGCCCCCAAGGCGGCACGCTCGGGCCGCGAAGGGTTCGCCGCTCAGCTCGGCCGCGCCGCCGCCGCGAAGGGGACGCTCGTCCTCGACCGGAACGTGCTGCGCCGGCTCGACCGCGTCGACACGGTCGTTCTGGACGAGGACGTCCTGCTGGCCGGCCACCAGGCCGTGGACGAGGTGGTGCCGCTTGCGGAGGAGTCGGGCTCCGAGCTGTCCGTGCTCGTCGAGCGGGCCCACGATCTGGTCGACCTGCGGAGGCCGCTGAGGGCGCGGGAGAGCGAGGGCTGGTCGGTCGAGCCGACCGAGCCGGAGCCGAGAGGTCGGCTGGGCGAGGTCGCCGCCTCGCTCGGGCGCCGGTCGTCCATGGTGCTGACCCTGCGGCGCGGCAGCGAGCCGGTCGCCGTCATCGGCGTCTCGCCGGCACTGGACCCCTTCGCCGAATCCGTGGTGGCCTCGGCCACCCGGGCCGGCCTGGTACTCGTCGGCGGCCCCCGCAAGCTTGCGCGACGCCTGGAGCTCGACGGCGCGGTACCCGGCGGGGCCGCGCTGCTGGAATCCGTGCGAACGCTGCAGAGGGACGGCCACGTCGTCGCGGTGGTCAGCCGGAACCATCGCACCGCGCTCGTCGCCGCGGACGTCGGGATCGGCGTGGTCGGGCATCGCAAGCCCCCACCGTGGACCGCGGACGTGCTCACCCGGACGGCCGGACAGGTGTGCCTCCTGTTGGACGCGATCGGGGTTGCCCAGCAGGTCAGCCACCGGTCCGCCCAGCTCGCCGTCGGGGGGTCGGGCCTGGGAGGACTCCTCGCTGTGCTCGGGCCTCCGATCGGCGCCGCTGGACGGGCCGCCATCCCCGTGCACACCGCCGCGCTGGTCGCGCTCGGCCTCGGCACGTGGTCGGGAATCTCGCTGGCCCGGCGACCGGGGCCGGTACCAGCCGAAC
>DASYES010000628.1:0-4647 GCA_036498885.1 Pseudonocardia sp. | reverse complement strand
CCGTGACCGCCGCACCGTCGGCCCACTGCAGCGGAGGCTCGGACGCCAGTGCACCGGTGGCCGTTGCGTACAGCAGCCGTGCCAGCGGGCTGCGCAACAACGGCAGCACGACCTGCGTCTCCGGGTCACCGAAGCGGCAGTTGAACTCGATCACCGCAGGACCGGCCGAGGTCAGGGCGAGCCCCGCGTAGAGCAGGCCGCTGAAGGGAGTGCCCCGGCGCACCATCTCGGCAGCCACCGGCGCGACGATCGTGGAGACGAGCTCAGCGGCCAGTTCGGGCGGCGCCCAGGGCAACGGGGCGTACGCACCCATGCCTCCGGTGTTGGGGCCGGTGTCGTCGTCGCCGACGCGCTTGAAGTCCTGCGCCGGGAGCAGAGGCACCACCGTCTTCCCGTCGACCAGGCAGAACAGGGAGACCTCGGGGCCGTCGAGGTACGACTCGAGCAGCACGGGATGCCCGTTGTCGAGCAGGGTGCTCGCATGCGCGCGTGCCACGTCGAAGTCGGCGCTGACCACCACGCCCTTACCTGCCGCCAGACCGTCGTCCTTCACGACGTACGGCGGGGTGAACCGGGCGAGCGCGGCGTCGAGATGTGCCGGGGTGTCCACGATCTCGGATGTGGCGGTGGGCACGCCTGCGGCCGCCATGACGTCCTTCGCGAAGCTCTTGGAGCCCTCGATGCGAGCCGCGGCCGCGCCCGGGCCGAAGCACGCGATGCCCGCGGCGCGCACGACGTCGGCGACGCCTGCGACGAGCGGCATCTCGGGCCCGATGACGACCAGATCGGCGTGCCAGTCGAGCGCCAGCGCCGCGGCCGCGGCCGGATCCTGCACATCGAGTCCGCGCTGCTCGGCCACGGCGGCCGTGCCCGCGTTGCCCGGGGCACACGCGAGCGCCGTGACTTCCGGGTCCTGCGCCATGGCGAGGACGATGGCGTGCTCACGAGCACCGGACCCCACTACCAGGACGCGCACGGCTTCAAATCGTAAACGCTCGCCGGGACACCCATCCCGCCGACGCCGGTCACCCGGCGGCAGTGCATGCGCCGTTCACCGACTCGACCGGCACCGGCCACCTCACGGACGCAGCGGCATGGTCCGAAAAGGGCACAGTGCGCGCCCATGTCATCGTCCGTCCGCGGCGCTGCCGCGGCCGCTCCCCCCGCTGCGAATCTGACAACCGCCCTCACCGGGGTCCCGGGCGCCGAGGTTTCCACCCGCGGCGCAGAGGCCACGGTGCTCGTCATCGCGCACCGCGGCGCGTCGGGCTACCGCCCTGAGCACACACTCGCCTCGTACGAGCTCGCGGCCAGGATGGGAGCCGACTACATCGAGCCCGACCTCGTCAGCACCGCCGACGGCGTGCTCGTCGCCCGTCACGAATCGGAGATCGGCGCCACCACCGACGTCGCCGACCACCCCAGGTTCGCCGACCGCAGGGTGACCAGGACGATCGATGGCAACACGCGGACCGGCTGGTTCACCGAGGACTTCACACTCGCCGAGCTCAAGACGCTGCGCGCGAGGGAACGGATCCCCGCCGTCCGTCAGGAGAACACGATCTACGACGGCCGGTTCGAGATCCCGACGTTCGACGAGGTGCTCGCGCTCCGGGAGCGCCTGTGCGCCCAGCTCGGCCGGGTGATCGGGGTCTACCCGGAGACCAAGCACCCCACCTATTTCGCCTCCATCGGCCGCGCTCTCGAGCCCGCCCTCGTCAGCGCGCTCGACGACGCCGGGCTCAACCGGAAGGACGCGCCGGTGTTCGTGCAGTCCTTCGAGACCACGAACCTGCGGCAGTTGAACGCCGAACTGCACGTGCCGCTGGTTCAGCTGCTGGGGGCCGCCGGCGCACCGGTCGACCTTGCGGCCGCGGGCGACCCGCGTACCTACGCGGACCTCGCAACTCCGGCGGGACTCGCCGAGATCGCGTCCTACGCCGACGCCATCGGACCGGCCAAGGACATGATCGTGACCCGCCGCCCGGACGGCACGCTCGGCGCTCCCACATCACTCGTCGCCGACGCGCACGCAGCGGGCCTGCTGGTCCACGCGTACACGTTCCGCAACGAGAACGAGTTCCTCCCGGCCGGCCTGCGCAGCACCGGGTTCGCCGCCGACTACGGCAACGCGTTCGCCGAGTACGAGGCGTTCTTCGCCGCAGGGGTCGACGGGGTCTTCGCCGACAACCCCGACACAGCGCTGGTGGCCCGCACCGTCCTGTAACCCCACCCGCGAGTCGCCCGTTCCCCGTCCGGGCGGTGGTCTCAGGACGCCAGAAATCGGGCGAGAAGGGCTGTCGTGTCCGACGGCCGTTCCTGATGGGGGAAGTGGCCGGTGGCCGGCTGGACGTGCATCTCGTGCCCACCGCCGGTCCACCGCCGTGACGCTGCCGCGGTGCGGACGAGCAGGCATGGGTCCAGCGAGCCGTGCACCTGCAGCACCGGCACCGCGGTTGCCCGGGCCACAGCGGCGGCGAACCGCGGTCCCTCGGCCCGTAACTGCGAGCGCGCGGCCCAGCGGTAGTACTCCATCGCGCAGTGGACGACCCCGGGCACCTGGATCGCGCTCCGGTAGCGCGCCGTCGCGGCCGCGAAGTCGTCCGAGGCTGCCCACTCCGGGCCTGCCCAGGCTCGCATGATCCGGGCAACCCGAGCACCGTCGTCGGCTCGCAGGGACCGCTCCGGCCAACGGGGCAGCTGAAAGCCCAGTGCGTAGCTCGCGGTGGCGCGGCCCTGGCCGTGGGGGTCACGCAGCACCGCGGCACGTACCGCCAGCGGGTGCGGAGCGCCGAGCACGGCCAGCGACCGCACGAGCCGCGGGTGCAGCGCGGTGACCGTCCAGGCAATGAGCCCGCCCCAGTCGTGCCCGACGAGATGCGCCCGCGACTCCCCCAGCGCTCGGATCAGGCCGGCCACATCACCTGCGAGCGTCCACAGGTCGTAGCCGCGGGGAGGCTTGTCGGAGTCGCCGTAGCCACGCAGGTCGACCGCGACGGCCCGGAAGCCGCGCTCAGCCAGATCGACGAGCTGATGGCGCCAGGACCACCAGAACTCGGGAAACCCGTGCAGCAGCACCACGAGCGGGCCGCCGCCGTCGCATTCGGCGACGTGCAGCCGAATGCCGTTGGCCGAGACCGCGCGGTGGGTCCACGGGCCGGGCAGCCGGACCGACGAGGGGTCCGGGCCGGCCCTGCGCACTCCGGTCAGTGTGCTCGGGAGGCCGGGTGGCCGTTCAGCTCGTGCGCCGCGGCTCCGTCCGGCTCGCCCCGGCCGCGCTGGGACAGCACATGAGCCGACTCCTTCAGGCTGGAGAGTGTGCGCTCCGGTTTGCGGATCCGCCGCACGCGCAGGTAGCCGAAGAGACCGAAGAGCCCGGCGACGACGAGCATGATCCCGAAGACGATCGCGAAGGAGACGGCGCGGTTGAGCCAGAGGGCGAGCAGCTCGGCGATTGCGAAGAAGGCGAAGAAGAGGCTGAACAGCAGGATCGTCAGCGCGACGATGAAGAAGACGCTGCCCTGTACACCCTTCTTCACCTCGGCCGTCACCTCGGCGCGGGCGAGCTCCACCTCGGCCCGCACCAGCGTGGAGACCTGCGCGGTGGCATCACGGACGAGTTCGCCGATCGACTGCTCCGACGCCGGCTTGACGGGCTCACGCGATAGTGGGATCGAGGGCAGCACGGGCGGAACCTCCGCGCCGCTGGAGCTGGTCGGGCTGGCCACCGGTCCTCCTGCACGTGCTGCTCGGCATGTCCGTGATCGGTCCGCCATCCTTCCACGGTCGCGGGGTCGGCGCCCGACCAGGAGCACGGCGCGCCGCGCCCTCTACCGGTCGGGTCGGTTCCGTCACCGGCACCGATGCGAGGTGCGCGGGAGCCGCGCCGCGAACGTCACTCCTCGGGTCGGCCGCGCAGTCGTTTGACGGCCCCCCGCCGGGTCTTCGCATCCAGCCGCCGTCGCTTCGCCCCGGCCGTGGGCCGGGTCGGCCTGCGCTGCGGCGGATCCGCCGCCATGGCTCTCCGCAGGATCTCTGCCAGCCGCTCCCGTGCGGTCTCACGGTTGCGCAGCTGGCTGCGCTGCTCGGACGCGACCACCGTGATCACCCCGTCGACGAGCCGGCCGGCGAGTCTGCCCAGCGCCCGCTCGCGGAGCGGCTCGGGCACCGAGGGGGACCGGGCGAGATCGAAGGACAGCTCCACCCGCGAGTCGGTGGTGTTCACGCCCTGACCGCCCGGCCCGGACGCACGGGAGAACCGCCAGTGAAGCTCTCGTTCGGGGAGTGCCAGCGATCCACGCACCGGCAGGTCGCCGTCAGCCACACCGTTAGCATGCCTGAGTGCTCACGACCGGGCAGGCACGACCTGTTCACCAAACGGACAGATCGGGCGGATGTCGTGAGGAGCTTCACCGCGAGTAGTGCGACAAAGTACCGCGGCACTTTGTATGCTGTAAGCAGTCGACCGGACAGGGGTGCCCCCGCAAGGGACCGGATCGACTCACCGTCCCACCTGGAGTCCACGATGTCACTGTCCGAGACGCAGCCCGACGCCGCCGGTGCACGACGTATCGCCCGGCCTGTCCCGCTCCGTGAGAGCGTGTACAGCGCGATTCTGGACATGATCGTCAGCCGGAATCTCCAGCC
>DASYES010000627.1:0-10538 GCA_036498885.1 Pseudonocardia sp. | reverse complement strand
GCGTGGGGGAGCTTCGTGTGTCCCGCCTCGTCGGTGGCCTTGGTGTGGACGTGCACGAACCGCGCACCTGCCGTGATCAGCTCGGCGGCGGCCGCGAGCCGGGCTGCGAGATCCTCGGCGAGGTCGTCGATCGGGACGATGTGCCGCTGCGCCATGCCGAGCACTGTTGCGAGCCCCCGGTAGAGCCGGGTGCTCGTGACCGCCGCGCCCGCGACGCCGTTCTGTTCCACGAATGTGGGGACGGCACCGCGCATGCCGGACCACTTCGTCGTGAGGACGTCGAGCGTGGGCAGCCCGCGCGCGGCCCGGTCGGCGTTGATCGGGTCGCGGACCAGGTGCTCGCGGGCGATGCGGAGGATGCCGGTGAGGTCGCGGGCGAGGGTCTCACCAGCGGGGCTCGTGGCGACGGGCCGCAGCCACGGGTGGAATATCTCGAAGAACGGGTCGGAGTCCGTCACGTCCGCGCACGTGTGGCCTGCGAGGGTGAGCAGGGCCTCGCCCCGCCCGCCCAGTGGCGTCAGCGCCGCACCCTCGCGGCCGAGCACGGGAGCGAGATCGCGCAACAGGGCGTCGGCATCTGACTCGTCGGACGGGCCGGCGCGCCCGGTGATCCACAGCTTGTCACCGTCGGCCCGGGATGTGCGCAGCGCGGCATGGGTGGTCGCCACGTCCAGCTCGACGTCGAGACCGGCTCCGAGTGCTTCCAGCACAGCCCGGCCCACGAAGGGCACGGAGGAATAGCCGAACATCGCCCAGTGCGCCAGCTCCGAGGTGGGCGCGCGTCCCCAGCCGAACGGGAGATGCCATCCGCTGGCGCCGCGGCGCGCGAGCGCATCGAGGTTCGGGGTGGCGGCGGCCTCGGCGGGCGTACGGCCGGCGAGCTCCGGGATCGGCCGGTCGCCCAGGCCGTCGAGAACGACGAGCACGATCGGCAGCCGGTCGTCGATCACCCTCGGCTCACTGCTCACCGCGGGCTCCGTGCGTTGCGAGCAGCTCGCGCAGCAGGGGTACGGAGGCCGTCGGCACGAGCTCCTCCCACACCTCGGCTGCGGCGAACCGCCTCCGGATCTCCGAGGCCGACACCTGCCCGACCGGGTCGCCGTCGAGGAGCTGGACGTCGTAGCCCCCCTCGGCGAGCAGGCGTGCCTTGTGCCGCTCCCAGTCGCTGTAGGCGCGCACGACCTGGCGGGCCGTCTGCGGCACGTACTCGTGCCAGTGCTGGGGCCGGGTCAGGTCGAACGGCACGACGGTCGTCCGTCCGGTGAGGCCACGCTCCGCGAGCGTGACGGCGAGCAGCCACGCCCGCTCGAAGTAGGTGAACGGGTTGGCCGAGGCCCGGTGGCGGTGCTGCGACGTGGCCTCCTCGTGGCGCGCGCCGGGGTCCGGGTTCGTGACCGCCACGATCAGGTGATCGGCGTCGCGGAGCGCGATCTCGAAGAGCTCGACATGCTGGCGGTGCACCGGCTGGAACCGCCCGGTGACACACACCAGGGCGGTCAACGCGGCTCCTCGGCCTGCGCCCGCAGCAGCCCTCTGGCGATGGCGTTGCGTTGGATCTCGACCGTGCCGGCGGGGATGCGGAGATTGCGCGCGACGCGGAAGAGCTTCTCCTCGGGCGAGCCCTGCAGCAGTCCGGTGGCCCCGCGGACCTGTACCGCGTTGTCGGCCACCCGGAAGAACGCCTCGTCGTTGATCACCTTGACCAGGCTGATCAGCCGGGGCGCGTCCCGATGCAGCGGCATCGCGAACGGGCCCATCGCGTCGAGCTCCGCCTGGGCGACGAGCGAGGCGGACCGCGCCTGGTAGACGTCGGCGTCCATGTTCGCGAGCAGGTGCTGTACGGCCTGCAGCTCGCCGATGGGCCTGCCGCCGGAGCGTCGGTCGCGGGCGTAGCGCAGCGACCGTTCGAGCAGCCAGCTGCCCCAGCCCGCGCACATCCCGCCGCGGCAGAGCCTCCGCCAGTTGATCCACATCATCGCGAGTCCGAACCCGTCGCCGATCTCGCCGACGACGTTCTCCGCCGGAATCCGGACATCGGTGAACTCGAGCTCACCGGTCAGCCCGTCGCCCAGCATCGTGGGGATGTCGGCTCCGCGACGGACGCCCGGCGCGTCGGCGTCGACCAGGAACATCGAGAGCGACCGGGTGCCTGCGCCCGGCTCCGTCACCGCGACGACCTGGATGACGTCCGCGAAGTGCGCGTTGGTGATCCAGGCCTTGCGCCCGTCCAGGATCCAGTCGCTGCCGTCGGGTCGGGCGTGGGTCGACATGGAGAGCACGTCGGATCCGACGTCCGGTTCGGTGTTGGCGAACGCCACGGTGATCTCGCCTGCGAGCAGCGGCGCCAGGTATCGCTCCCGGGCCTGCGGTGAACAGTGCTCAACGGCAGGGTTCGGTCCCTCGGTCCAGGCCAGCCCCGCCAGCCCGAGGCCGAGCCCGCCACGGCGGTAGACGAACTCCTCGACGTGGTGCATCTCGACGCGCGAGAAGCCGCCGCCACCGACCTCGGCGCTGGTGTGCGGCGCATAGAGCCCGGCCTTGCCCGCACGGCGCTGCACCTCGCGACGGGCCTCCCACACCAGGGGATGCATCCGGCCGGCCTCGTCGAGCCGGGGTTGCCAGGCCGAACCGACGTCCTGTCGGGCGAGCTCCTCCTCGAGTGGCGCGACGTCGTCGCCGAGGAAACGGTCGAACCGTGCGGTGTAGTCCGCAACTCGGTTGCCCGGGGTGATGACGGCGTTGCCGCTCCGCGTCATCGAAGTGATCTCCTTTGCGCCGTGTGAACGGCGTTCATTGTTATGAACGCTATTCGCACGCTAGCTTCGCCGCAGCCGATTCGGAAGGGGAACCATGGCGGAGACCGCACGCGCCGACCGCCGCGGCGCGGTCGCCGAGGCGAAGCGGGCGATCATCCTCGAGGCGGCGCTGCGCGTCTTCACGACCGCAGGCCTGCGCGGCGCCAGCATGCGAGCGATCGCCAAGGAAGCCGGCTACGTCCCCGGCGCGATCTACGCCTACTTCCCCAGCAAGGAACACATCTACGCCGCCGCACTCGGCGAGTCGTTGACCAGACTCCGCGCGGCCACCGAGGCCGCCGCCGCCTCCGCCCGCGACGCCCGTAGCCGCTTCGCCGCGGCGGGCCTCGCCTTCTTCGACTTCTACGACGCCCACCCCCGTGACCTCGATCTGGGCTTCTACCTCCTCGGCGGTGGCATCGCGCCCCGGGGGCTCTCCGACGACCTCGACCGCACACTCAACGCCGCGCTGCTGGCCACCCTCGATCCCGTTCGGCAGGCCGCCCGGGAGCTCAGCGCCGACATCGACCGCGCGACCGCCGCGACCGCCGACGTGTTCGCCCACGCCTCGGGGCTGCTCCTGCTCGCCCACACCCGGCGGCTGGACCTGTTCCGGCTCGACGCCCGCGAGCTGATGCGGCGCCACCTCGTACAGCTCGCCGAGAGCCTCATCCCCTGAGCGTGCCGGGAAACGCGGCGAGGCTGTGAGCAGCAAACACAGCCCGACGTCCGGGTCATCGTGAAAAATTTCTCCGGGCGAACCGAACCGATCGACGTGCCGCTGCGAACGAATGGTGTGAGGATCCCGCGGGTGGCAGGTGTCGCCGACACACCGCGCGCGCCCGACCGGCATGGTCGCGGCGGTGACGTGTCTGCCGTCGATGATCCCGGTGGCACGTCCGACGATGAGCTCGTGCGGTCCGTGGTGGGCGGTGCCGAGTCCGGGCTGGCCGCCCTGTATGACCGCTACGGCCGGCGCGCCTACTCCCTCGCCCGCCGCGTGTGCGTGGACGACGGGCTGGCCGAGGAGGTGGTGCAGGAGGTGTTCCTCGCCTTCTGGCGCGAGCCGCGGCGCTACGACCCCCGACGCGGCAGCTTCTGCGCGTGGATCCTTGCTGTCGTGCACCACAAATCGGTCGACGTGGTCCGGCGCGAAGCCGCGATCCGGCGACGGACAGTGCCCGCTGCACAGGAGGGCAAGGAGCGGCCCGCGGACACGGGCCCGGGCGCGGACCAGGGCGCGCTGCGGGCCGTCGAGGCGGGCCATGTCCGGGACGCGCTGAGCGAGCTACCGCCCGACCAGCGCCAGGCACTCGCCCTGGCCTACTTCGGCGGCTACACACAGCGGGAGGTCGCCGCGATCACGGGTGTCCCGCTGGGCACGGTGAAGTCGCGGATGTTCAACGGGGTACGGCGATTGCGTGGCGTCCTCGGCCCCGTGCTGGGAGATGTCTCCGCCGATCTACCCGGTGGTGCCTGATGAACGCCCCGGACCCCGACGAGCTGCGGTCCTGCCCGATGAACGATCAGGCAGTCGCCTTGGCGCTGCAGGCGCTCGAACCCGACGAGGAGCAGGCGATGCGGACCCACCTCCCGGGCTGCCGCTCCTGCCGTGACATGGTGCGGGAGACCGAGCTCATCATGGGGGGCCTGGCCGCGTCCGTGGAGCCGGCCGACCCTCCTTCCCGGCTCCGCGACACCATCCTCGCCGCGGCCGCCGAGACCCCCCAGGCGCGTCCCGTGGAGACCTCGGTGGCGGAGGAGCCCGACTCCGGGGGCGCCGCGTCCGGGGGCGCGGTCGTCCGGCCGGCATCCGGTGGCGGCGCGCGCCGGTGGATGGGCTCACGTCGACGTCTCGTGGCCGCCGCCGTGGCCGTGGTGGCGGTGCTCGGCGTCGCCGGTGGCCTGGTCGTGCACAACATGCAGGGGCAGCAGCCGGATGTGCAGATCGCGCAGCCCCAGACGCTGGACGGCCTCGTCGGCCGGCTGCAGGGGCCCGGCACCAGCCGCGCGACGCTCAGCACGAGCACGGGGGAGGCGGTCGCGGCAGTGCTCGTCAGCCCTTCGGAACGGACCGTGGTGACCGCCGGTCTGCCGCCGAACAACCGCGCCGACACCACCTACGTGGTCTGGGGCCTGGGAACCGGTGATCCGCGCCCGCTGGGAGCGTTCGACGTGCTCGCTCCCGGACCGGGCGTTCACGAGGTCGGTGCGGTGGCCGCGGGCCCGGCGTTCTCCAGCTACGCCATCTCGCTGGAGCCCGGTCGCTCCCTGCCCGCCGCACCCACCACGGTCGTGGCCAGCGGAGCGGTGCAGACCTGACCAGTGTCGGGATCGGGCGAACCGGCCCGGCGCGGCCTACGAACGTCGTCGCATGAGCGAGCGTGCGAGCGAATCAGAGTCACGGCGCCTTCGCGCGGTGACGTCTTCTGATGGACCGACCGAGCGCAGCGAGGGCGAGCGATGAGTACAACCGATGTACCCACGCACCCGGCTCGCCCGTCGACCCCCGGCATCCCGCGCGTCGCGGCCGGAATGATCGGCGTATCGGCCGTCGGCGCGGCGCTCGCCTCCGGCCATCTCGTGGCAGCCCTGATCTCGCCGTTGTCCTCGCCGTTCCTGGCCGTGGGTGACACGGTCATCCGGTTCTCCCCGCAGCCCCTCACCGAGTTCGCCAAGGCGGCGTTCGGCACCGCCGACAAGCCGGTGCTTCTCGGCGGGATGGCGGTGCTCCTCGCGATCCTCGCCGTCCTCGCGGGCCTCGCCTCCCGCAGGCGAGCGGCACCCGGCGTCTCCGTGGTGGTTGTGTCGGGACTGTTGGGGCTGCTGGCGGTGATCCTCGCTCCGGCATCCGCCCCGCAGGATCTGGTGGCACCCGGCGTAGCACTCGGGGTGGGTGTCGCGGTGTTCGGTGGGCTCCACGCGCTCGCGCGGCGCACCTGTTCCCCCATGGCGCAAGAGACCGGTCCGGCCCGGGTGTCCCGGCGGGCCGTACTGGTCGGGACGTCGGCGGCGGTGGCCGTCGCGTCGCTCGCTTCCGCCGGGGCAGCACAGTTCGTCGGGCGGGGCGTTGCGGACTCGCGGAGGATGGTGACCGAGCGTCTCGCGCGGCTGCGCCTCGCCGAGCGCGCCCCTGCCATCCCGCCCGGGTCGGCGTTCCCCGAGCTGGGCACCCCGACCTTTCTGACGTCGAACCGGGACTTCTACCGGATCGACGTCGCACTGCGGATCCCGGCGCTGCGGATCCACGGCATGGTCGAGAACGAGCTCACGCTGACCTTCGACGACCTGCTCGCCCGCCCGCTCGTGGAGCGCACGATCACCATGACCTGCGTCTCCAACCCGGTCGGCGGCGATCTCGTCTCCACCGCGAACTTCATCGGGGTCGACCTGCGCCGCGTACTGCTCGACGCCGGCGTCCGACCCGGTGCGGAACAGATCTTCGCGACGAGCGTCGACGGTTGGTACACCGGCACTCCCACGGACGTCGTGCTCGAGGAGGGGCGCGGCGCGCTGCTCGCGGTGGGAATGAACGGCGAGGCGCTCCCACCCGAGCACGGATTCCCGGTCCGCATGGTGGTACCCGGCCTCTACGGCTACGTCTCGGCCACGAAGTGGCTGACCGACCTCGAGCTCACCACTTTCGGCGCCGAATCCGGCTACTGGCTGGAGCGCGGTTGGGCGCAGAAGGCGCCGATCAAGACCCAATGCCGCATCGACGTCCCGCGCGGTTTCGTGACGGTCCCGGCGGGACGGGTCATCGTCGGTGGAATCGCCTGGTCCCAGCCCACCGGCATCAGCCGGGTGGAGGTGCGCATGGACGGAGGCCCCTGGACGGACGCCGGTCTCGCAGACGAGGTGAACCCCCGAACCTGGCGAATGTGGCGCGCCGAATTCGAACTGGCCCCCGGTAGCCACACCGTGCAGACGCGAGCCACCGACCGGAACGGAAACACCCAGACCGAGATGCGCGCCGATCCGATCCCGGACGGCGCATCCGGATGGCCGGCCACCATTTTCACCGTAGCCTAGGTATTCCGGTCGTCAGAAAGTTATCTGCGTCGGCGAACCGGAACCGTCCACGGATCGAATGCTCGACGAGCCCGGATACACCGGGACGAGTTCGAGGAGGACAACCGTGCGAAAGACCCAGCGATTCGCTGCAGTCGGAATTCTGGCCGCCCTGACCGTGGCTCTGGCGGCCTGCGGCGGCTCCGAGCAGCCGGCCGCCGGCGGCGCGATGGCCGCCCCTCCCGCGCCGATGAGCGCCGCCCCTGCGGCCGCCGACGGGGCCACCACCAACGCCGATGTGTTCGGCCCGGCCTGCGGCAAGCTCCCGCAGGGCGACGCGCCCGGCTCGCTGAACGACATGGGCCCGCAGCCGGTGGCCAGCGCCGCAAGCACCAACCCGCTGCTGACCACCCTGGTCACCGCGGTCACGGCGGTGCCCGGGCTGCCCGACACCTTGAACTCGCAGAAGGGCATCACCGTGTTCGCTCCGTACAACGGGGCGTTCGACGAGGCGAAGTCGGCCATGGGCGACGAGGCGTTCAGCGCGCTGCTGGCCGACCAGCAGCAGCTCGGCGGCCTGCTGTCCTACCACGTCATCCCGAAGCGCTACGACGCCGAAGGCCTGGTCGAGGCCGGGAAGGTCACCGAACTCGCGGGCGGCGACGTCACGATCGGCGGCACCGCCGCCGCGCCGACCGTCACCGACGGCCGGGGAAACACCGCGAACGTGCTGTGCGGCAACATCCCGACCTCGAACGCCACTGTGTTCGTGATCGACAAGGTGCTCATGCCGGCAGGCTGACCCTGCTGCCGGGCCCGGGGCGCTCAGCGCCCCTGGTCTCCGGCCGTTCGTGAGGTGGGTCAGGCGACGGCTGTGGCCATCCGCCGCACGGCCTCGGTCAGCAGCGTCTCCGAAGTGCCGACGTTCAGCCGCGCGAAGCCGTGGCCGGGCGTGCCGAAGCCCGGGCCGGGCTCGAGCGCGACCCGACCCTTGGCGAGAAACGTGGCCGCCGGGTCGTCGCCGAGATCGAGCGCCCGGCAGTCCAGCCATGCCAGGTAACCGGCCTGGGGTCTCCGGTAGCCGACAGTGGGCAGGTGCTGGGCCAGCAGTGTCGCGAGCAGGCGATGCCTGTCGCTCACCTCGTCGATGATCTGGTCGAGCCATTCGTCACCTTGATCGAACGCCGCCTCCGACGCGATGACGCCGAGCAGACCAGCGCGGTACTGGAGCTCCTCGGGCAACCGGTCGAGTTCGGCGTCGATCTCGTCCGAGCCTGCGATGGCGAGGGCGCATTTCAGCCCTGCCGTGTTGAACGCCTTCGAAGCCGAGGTGAACACCACCGAGCGGGAGTCACCGAGCGACGCGAACGGCGTGTGCCGCGCCCCCGGCAGCGTGAGCGGGCTGTGGATCTCGTCCGAGAGCACGAGCACGCCGTGGCGTTCGGCCAGCGCGGCGATCGCGTCGAGCCGCTCGCGATCCAGCACACGGCCGGTCGGGTTGTGGGGGTTGCAGAGCAGGAACGCCTTGGCGCCGGCGACGAACGCGCGTTCGAGCCCGTCGAGGTCGAGCTCCCCGTCGACCAGCGGCACCTCCACGACGCGGCGATCGGCCTCCCGGATGTCGACGAAGAACGGCGGATAGACGGGCGGGGTGATCACGACGCCGTCGCCCGGGGCGGTGAGCACGCGCAGCACCTCGACGACACCGGTCATCACGTCGGGCACCACCCGCATCCGTCCGGTATCGGGTGACCAGCCGAAGCGTCGCTTGGCGAACCCCGCGAAGGATTCGAACATGCCGCCGGGCTCGGTGTAACCGAGGTCGCCGAGCGCGATCGCCTCGAGCAAGGCGTCGCGGACGGGCGGTGCGAGGGAGACGTCCATCTCCGCGACGAAGGCGGGCAGGACATCGGACGGGTACTGGGCCCACTTCGAGCTTCGGCGGCGCTGGAGCATCGGCAGTTCGAGGAACACCAGGGCGATGCTGCCATAAACAGGGCGCTGAACTCGGGGACGGGAAGTCCGTTGCGATGGAAATGCGCGGGTTGCCCGCGGGGCGTGCGGTGCGCCCGGCAGCCAGGTGTCCGAGTTCACCTTCTGATGCTCACGTGCGGGAAGGGCACGGCGGGTCCCCGACGTCGATCGGGCGCACACGCGCATCTGTGACGTCCGCCCGGCGCTCCGGGCTGAACCGCATCCGCACCACGATCCGTTTCCGATGCGGGTCCGGCGAACTCGCTGTTGCGGCGCTCGTATCGCCGGTGTCGAAAGAGATGAATGGAGGCGGCGATGGCAGCGTCAGCGGACAATCCTCCGCCGGTGACCCCTGAGTTGCGAGAGCGTGCCCGGCAGCGCCCGGGATCGTGGGTCTACTCGGTGGACCCCGCATTTCAGGATGTCGACGGCGTGCCCGACTGGGCCATGATCGGTGCCTACCGGGTGGACGAGAACGGCGAGATCGCCGAGGAGTTCATCCCCAATCCCCACTATCGCCCATCCCCGGTGGCATTGGGATTCGCGGCTCCCGTCAATGTGCTGGAAGAAGCCATGCAGAAGGCGGTCACCGGGCACGGCGGCGCCCGTGAGGTGCGGGCAGCCCTGCGGGACGCAACGGTCTTCACCCCGTTCACCCCGAGTTGGGACGGCCTGATCGTGCTCGACGACGGCCTGGGCCATGGTGTCGTGCACGCGTTCACCTCGGAGCGGTACCTCCCTGACGTCGTGGTCTGGCGGCACTGGGAACGCCTGCAGGTGCGCGAGATCGCGCCCCTGCTCGGCGACCGCTACCTGGTGCTCGACCCGGGGAGCGCCATGGAGCTGCGGGTCGCCGGCGCGGGCCTCGGCCGGCTGTGATGCGCGTCGGACCGGATGTCGCGAAAGGCGGGAGAGCTTGAGCACGAATCCGGGGATGAACCTGGATCGCCATTACCCTCAGCATCCGGTCGCGCCCGCCGACCTAACGGCGCCTCAGGTACATATCCGGAAAAAGGGGAGACCCGCCATGCCCTATCTCGAAACCGGCGATTCGTCGCTCTTCTTCACGGCTACCGGCACCGGAACGCCGGTCGTGCTCGTGCACGGCTGGACCGCCGACTCGGTCGACTACTCGTGGCTCATTCCGTTGCTGGAGCAGAATTTCCGCGTCATCGCCTACGACCTGCGTGGGTATGGCCACTCGGGCCCGGCCGACGGGTACGACATGGATCGTCAGCTCGATGATCTGACGGCAGTCATCGAGCAGGTCGCCGGCGAGCCCGCGCTGGTCGTCGGCCACTCGCTCGGTGGGGCGATCGCCTCCTCGATGGCGGTGGAGCGGCCGGAGCACCTGCTCGGCGTCGTCGCCGTCGACGGGGCCCACGCGATCGACGAGGCGGGTCGCACCAGGATCGAGAGAACGAGAGAGCAACTGGCCGGGGAACACCCCAACGAGGTCGTGAAATCGTTCTTCAGCCAGTACACCTTCACCGATCAGACGCCCTCGTGGCTGCGCACCCTGGTGCTCCGCCGGGTGGACTCAGTGTCACCCGCGATGATCCGGGCCGGCTTCGCAGCGCGCTGGGACCACGCCCCGATCGCGTTCCGGCCGGAGACGGACCACTACCTCGCTCGGCGCACCGTTCCCGTGCTGGTCGTCCACAAGGACGGGGCAAGCGCCGCGTACGAGGAGTCCACCTTCCAGCACCCCGCCTCTCGTGCGGTCGTCCTGCCGGGAGGTGGTCACTGGATACAGGT
>DASYES010000626.1:0-4431 GCA_036498885.1 Pseudonocardia sp. | reverse complement strand
ACCTCGAGCGGGGAGTGAAGAGCGCCGTGCGCACGCCGCTGCCCGACGACGGCCAGGAGACGGCAGCGGTGAGCAACCAGGTTCTCGAGGCCATCCGGGCCGACCGCCACGACGACGAGCGCGACGAGCGGGGACGGAGCGCGGCCCCCAGCAGGCCCGACGTGCTCGCGCGGGAGCCGCGGCAGCAGCGCGAACGGCAGGACACGCACACCGGAGGCCCACCCGACCCCCGTGGGCCTGGCGACGACGCGGTGAAGTACGGCCACGACCCGGAACGCCGGTCCGCGGGTGGCGACCGTGCCCCGCAGGAGCCCGCCGGCGGATCTAGCCCGCTGGCGCAGGTCGGCGGAACGATGGCGGATCTGGTGACCGGTGGCGGCGGCCCCCGCGACAGCCCCAGGTCGGCTCGCGGCGGTGCAGCTCGCGGCGGGGGACCTGCCGTGGACGCTCTGCGCAGTCGCGACGGCAATGGAACCGATCGTGCCGGGGGCGGGGACGGTGGTGTCCAGTCGGTCGCGGGTGGCGTGGTGGGTGAGGTGGCCGGCTCGGTCGGCGGTGTGCTGGGCGGGCGCGATGCTCGGGCCGACGGTGGTGGCCGTGCCGATTCCGGTCAGGATGCTGCCGACCGGGATGGCAGCGGGTCCGACCGTGCCGAGGGTGATCGGGTTCGTGGGGGTTCCGGGTCGCCGTCGGATGGCGGCGACGGCGCTCGCTCCGGCGTGGTGGGTGAGGTGGTCGGCTCCGTCGGCGGCGTGCTGGCCGGGGGCGGCAGCCGTGCTGAGGACGCCCGCGACTCCGGCTCCGGAGGCAGCCGCGACAGCAGCGGGGGGCGGACCCGCGAAGCTCGGGAGGGCAGCGGGAACGGCGGGTCCTCGGCCGGCGGCGAGCGTGGCGGCGGCTTGATCCGGCGGGTCAGCCAGGTGGTCGACGGTGTCGGGGCAGGCGGCTCGGGCGCGGAGCGGTCCGGTGGAGATCGGTCCGGCGGCAGCCGGAGCAGCGATGACCGCAGCGGCAGCGATCGCGACGACAGCGCCCGGAGCGGCGGCAACCGCTCGCGCGGGCTGCTCGGTCTCGTCTCGCGCAACGGCGGCGACGGCGGTGAGCGCAGTACCGCGGGAGGGGAACGCGGCAGCAGCCGGAGCGGCAGCGATGATGAGGACGGCCGGAGCCGTGGCAGCCGGTCCGGTGGGTTGCTCGATGCCGGCGAGCGGAGCGGTGGCGGCGGCCATGGTGGTGACCGCCGCGACGACAGCGATCGTGACGGGAACAGCGGCTCCGGCGGCGAGCGCGGCAGCTCGACGCGGTCCGGCGGGAACCGCAGTGATGGCGAGCCGTCGAGCGGTAGCAGATCAGGGGGTGGCTCCGCGTCGCGCAGCTCGGCCGGGCGGAGCGGCGATCGCAATGGAGGGTCGTCCTCCGACGCGCGTAAGGCCCGGGTCGCGCTCGGGATGGTCGCGGCCGCCTTGCGCAGCAGCGGGGAGTCCGGCGGCTCCCAGAAGTCGGCTCGCTCCAGCAACAGCGGCGACGACAGCGACCGGTCGGGGAGCTCGGGACGGAGCGGGACCGGCAAGGCGTCGTCGTCGACGTCTCCGCAGTCCAAGTCCCAGCGGCTGAAGTCCCGATCCCAGGAGTCGGGATCCCAGGGCAAGTCGTCGGATCGGAAGTCGCAACAGAAGTCCGAGCAGCGCAGCGAGTCGGGTCGCAGCTCGCGCAGCAGCTCCTCCGGCGACGATCGCGGCGACTCTGGCACGAGTAAACGGTCCTCGTCCGGAAAGTCGTCCGGGAACGGGAAGTCGTCCCAGAAGTCGGACGGCCGCAGCGGTTCGCGGTCCTCCGGCTCCGGCGACCGAGGATAGGCCGGGATCGTGACATCGCTGCCACGACGTCCGTTTCCCTCCGCGTGGCGGCCCCGATGACGGACGTGGCGCAGGTAGCGTGCGGAGCGTGACAGGAGTCCCCGTCCTTCCGCAGACCGCGATGGCCGGGACGGCACTTCCGCAGCACGTCCGCACCGCCTTCGGAGTGGGGAACGAGGAACCACGGCCGGTCGTCTGGGCAGGTCGGCGGGCGTGGCACTGCGGAGACGTCCTCGTGAGGCCGGTTCCGGACAACGCGGTGGCCGCCTGGTCGGCCCGCGTGCTCGACGGTCTCGAGGTCGAGCGGTTGCGCTTGGCTCGGCCGATTCGCTCCTCGGACGGGCGGTGGGTCGTTGCGGGCTGGGCCGCCTGTCGGTTCGTGCCGGGCACCATCGAGCCGCGACACGACGCGGTGCTCGAGGTGGCAGGCCGGCTGCACGCCGCCACGGCGTCGCTGCCACGGCCGGCCCTGCTCGATGGCCGTGACGACCTGCTCACACGTTCGGCAGCGGCGGCGTTCGGCGAGCGCAGGCTCGTGCTGGACCCTGACACGGGCGGTGAACTCTTCACCGGGCTGGCTCCGTATCGCTCGCCCATCCGCAGTGAGCCGCAGGTGGTACACCCGGAGCTGTTCGGCTCCGTGCTGTTCGACGACGACGGCACACCCGCGCTGATCGAGCTGGCACCGTGTTGGCGGCCGAAGGAGTGGGCCGCGGCCGTGGTGGTGGTCGACGCGCTGGCGTGGGGCGGCGCCGACGACGGCATCCTGCAGAGGTGGGCCGGCCAGCCGGAGTGGCCGCAGATGTTGCTGCGTGCCCTGCTGCACCGGCTGGCGCTGCACGCCCAGCACCCTGAGGCGTCGGCCCGCACACTCGTCGGGCTCGAACGGGTGGCCCGGCTGGTCGCGCCCCTGCTCTGATCACCCGCGCTCAGCGGGTCGGCACCTCCCGCGAGGTGGCGAACCGGATGATCGTGCCCGCCATGGCGTCGGTGAAGTCGTCGAGCGCGGTGCGGTTGAGCGTATCGATGCGGTCGCAGGCCGCGTGGTAGCAGACGTCGAAGACCACCTCCGCTTCGCCGCCCCACGCCGCGGCCTGCTCGGTCGTCTTGGTCTGCCCGTCGCCGGCGAAGACGCCACCGGTGGGGATGTTCGCCTCGACGAACGCGACGTGGTCCGAGCCGCCGTCGAAGCGGGTGAGCTCCGCCGCGACGCCCTTGGCGGTGAGCTCCTCCATCAGTACGCGCCCGACGGTGGCAGAACCGGGGGGACCCGAGCGGCTGCCGCGACCTGCGGCTCCGCCGTTCACGAAGTAGCCGGCGTTCGGCGAGGCCGCCATGTCGATGTTGATGTACAGCGCGATCGCGTCCCGCTCCGCCGGCGTGAGCGCCTCCACGTAGGCCTTGGACCCGTTCAGGTCGATCTCCTCGGCGCCCCAGAAGCCGAAGCGCACCGCATTGGTGATCGGCGGGGATCCACCCATCCGGGTGCCGATCTCGAGGAGGGTGGCCACGCCGGTGGCGTTGTCGTTGATCCCTGGGCCCTCCCGCACGGAGTCGAGGTGTGCTCCGGCCATCACCACGTGGTCAGGCGAGCCCGTACGCGTCTGCGCGATCACGTTGCGGACGGTGAACTCCTGACCGCGGCGGCGCATCGTGAAGGTCGGCGTGGTCACGTCGAACCCGGCGTCCCGCAGCACGCCCGCCACGTAGTCGACGCTCGCGTCGTAGCCCGGTCCTGGTGTGGCCCGGTTGCCGCCGTTGCTGTCGGCGATGCGCTGCAGCGCCTCCAGGTGGGGCATGGTCCCCGCCCCGCTCACGCCCGTGACGAGCTCGGAGTGCAACGGGCTCGTGACCGGCGGGAGCTGACTCTCCGTCGGCTCGGTCGACGCGCAACCGGAGAGAACGGCACCGGTGGCGGCCGTCGCGGCTGCGGCCATACGCCATCTGACGTGGCGGCGCCGGGGTTTCGACGGGCGCACCTGCACCCGCTCCTGATCGTCGATCGGTAGACGCACTATGCCTCACATCCGCGCCCGGGGTCAGTGAGCGCTGCTTTGCGTTCATGTCACACGGAACCGACTGGCGGTAACGCGGTCTTCCTAGCGTTGCTGCGACGGCAGCGACGCCTTCACGGACGCCGCTCGAAGGCGACGTCCACACCACCTCGATCAGCCCCCCGGAGGCCTGGCGTGACGACGTCACCTGACGCACATTCTGCCCGATTTGGGCTCGCTGGGCGGTGGATCGATCATTGGGAGCCCGAGAATTCAGCCTTCTGGGAACGGGTCGGGGCACGCATCGCCAACCGGAACCTGTGGTACTCGATCGTCAGCGAGCACATCGGTTTCTCGATCTGGTCGATCTGGTCGGTGCTGGTGTTGTTCATGGGCCCGGAGTACGGAATCGACGCGGGGAGCAAGTTCATCCTGGTCGGGGTGCCGACGCTGGTGGGGTCGGTGTTGCGGTTGCCCTACTCGTTTGCCGTCGCGCGTTTCGGCGGTCGGAACTGGACGATCATCAGTGCCGCACTGCTGCTGATTCCCACGATCTTCGCCGCGATCGTCATGCATCCGGG
>DASYES010000625.1:0-1629 GCA_036498885.1 Pseudonocardia sp. | reverse complement strand
TGTATACAAGCGGCATGCGCAAGCCCTCGGAGGATCTTCGATGACCGACCTCGTTTTCGACCTGCCCGACGGCACCACCGTTCCTGTCACCGTCACCCGGCTGCTCAACGCCGGGTACGCGGGCCGTGAGCAGGACGAGGTCGCGGCCCATGTCGCCGAGCTGGCGGAGCTCGGGATACCTGCTCCCGCGGTCACACCCGCCATGTATCCGGTGGCGCCCTACCTCGCCGCGCAGGTCGACGGCGTGCCCGTGCAGCACGGGCGGACATCCGGCGAGGCCGAGTGGGCGCTTGTTGTCGCGGGCTCGGCACCGGAGGACCTGCTGCTCACCGTCGCGTGCGACCACACCGACCGAGAGCTCGAGGTGCACGGCGTCGCCTGGAGCAAGAACGCAGGCCTCGACGTGCTGGGCCGCGGCGCGTGGCGGCTCGTCGACGTCGAGGACCATTTGGACGAGCTGCAGCTGCGGGCATGGGTGGCGCAGGAGGACGGTGCCGAGCAGCTGATCCAGGACGCGACGCTCGCCGCTCTGCTGGCGCCGCGGTACTGGCTCGACGAGCTGACTGAGCTCCTGGTGCCCGGCACGGTGCTGCTGTCCGGCACCGTGGCGATGCTGCCGGGCGTCGACCAGTTCGCCGACCGCTGGCGGGTGGAGCTCGCCGACCCGCGTAACGGCAGCACGCTCGAACTCGCCTACCGGGTGGAGCGCATGCCGGAGCCGATCGGCTAGAGTCGCGCCCGTGCAGCGCGCGTACTGGTTTACCGCTCCGGCCCGTGACGGGTCGGCCGGCGAACCGCTGCGCTGACCTTTTCCCCACGAGCCGGACGACGAGCCGGCTCGGGCGAGATCTCGACGGGGCGGTTCGCCTGAGAGAGAGCGCCCACGTCATGCACCTCACCGCCGTCCCCGCCCTGGACGAGCACCGCACCGCCCGGATCAGCCCGCTTCTGTCCCCGTCCCTCCTGCGTCACGAGCTCCCGATCGACGAGGCCGTGGCCGAGACGGTGACACGAAGTCGGGCTGAGGTCGTCGACATCCTCGACGGCCGCGACGACCGGCTGATCGTCGTCGTGGGCCCGTGCTCGATCCACGACCCCGAGGCCGCGCTCGACTACGCCCACCTCCTCGCCGAGCACACCGAGAAGGTCTCCGGCGAGCTGCGCGTGGTGATGCGCGCCTACTTCGAGAAGCCGCGCACGACCGTCGGGTGGAAGGGCCTGATCAACGACCCGGGCCTGGACGAGACGTTCGACGTGAACACCGGCCTGCGCACGGCACGTCGGCTGCTGCTCGACGTCTCCGCGCTCGGTCTCCCCGTCGGATGCGAGTTCCTCGACCCGATCACCCCGCAGTTCCTCGCCGACGTCGTGAGCTGGGGGGCGATCGGCGCCCGCACGGCGGCGAGCCAGGTGCACCGCCAGCTGTGCAGCGCGCTGTCCATGCCCGTGGGCATCAAGAACTCCACCGGGGGCGACGTCCAGGCCGCGGTGGACGGGATCCGCGCCGCCGCAGCGAGCCACGTCTTCATGGGGATCAACCGCGACGGTCTCGCCGCCCTCATCACCACGACCGGGAACCCCGACTGCCACGTCATCCTGCGCGGCGGCTCCCCCGGCCCGAACTACGAC
>DASYES010000624.1:0-4070 GCA_036498885.1 Pseudonocardia sp. | reverse complement strand
CGCGGGCGCGCCGTCCACCATCGGCAACGTCATCTGGATCATCTTCGCCGGATGGTGGCTCGCGCTGGCGCACCTCACCACGGCCATCGCGCTGGCCATCACGATCATCGGGATCCCGCTGGCGTGGGCCAACCTGAAGCTGATTCCGGTCTCACTCGTCCCGCTCGGGCGGGTCATCGTGGACAACGACGACGTGCAGGTCCGGTACCCGACCATGTAGTGAGTACCTGGGTAACTGACTACGTGGGTAACTGAACACGTGGGTACTTGTCGCCGAGTGAGGAGCTGATCTGGCGTGGAGCACGTCGCCCGTGGCCGGAACTACATCGACGGCCGGTGGGAGGAGGGCGACGGGACGGCTCTGGAGGTGCGCGACCCCGCCACGGGAGACGTCGTCGCCCACGTGCCCGACTCCACTGAGCAGGACGTCGACCGAGCCGTCACCGCCGCGAGACGCGCGTGGAACAGCTGGCGCTGGGTCAACCCGACGGTCCGGGCCGGCTACCTGCACGCCGCAGGCGACGCCCTCGCCACGGGGAAGGTCCAGGTGGCGGCGGCCATAACCCGGGAGATGGGCAAGCCGATCCCCGAGGCCACCGGCGAGGTGGAGAAGCTCGCGAAGACCTTCCACTTCTACGCCGAGGAGGCCACGCGGATCACCGGCGCCACCCTGCCCAACGAGGAGGAGGGGTTCACGAGCCTGGTCGAGAAGGAGCCGATCGGGGTCGTCGCGGCCATCACGCCCTGGAACTACCCGGTGGAGCTCATCGGCTGGAAGCTGTGCGCAGCACTGGCCGCGGGCTGCACGATCGTGGTGAAACCGTCGGAGTACACACCGTCGGCGGCGATCGAGGTGTTCCGCAGCCTGGAGGCGGCGAAGCTGCCCGCGGGTGTGGCCAACCTCGTCACCGGCGCCGGCGCGACCGGACGAGCACTCGTGGCCCACCCGGCGATCGACAAGGTGGCCTTCACCGGTTCCGGGGCCACCGGGGAAGCGATCTTCAAGACCGTCTCAGGGGTGAAGCCGCTGTCCATGGAGCTGGGCGGCAACTGCCCGCTCATCGTCACCGCGCGGGCCGACATCGACCAGGCTGTCACCGGGGCGCTGCGGCGTTCCTTCCGCAACGCCGGGCAGATCTGCATCGCCATCAACCGCGCCTACGTGCACGCGGACCTGTACGAGGAGTTCGTGCAGCGGCTCGCCAAGGCCGCAGCGGGTCTGGTGGTGGGGGACGGCCTGCGCGAGGACAACGTAGACGTCGGCCCCCTCACCAACGTCGAGATCCTCGACAGGTGCGAGAGGCACGTCGCCGATGCCCGGTCGAAGGGTGCACGGGTACTGGTCGGCGGCACCCGTCCCGACGACCGGTCCGTCGGGAACTACTACCTGCCGACCGTGCTGGCCGACTGCACGCAGGACATGCTGGTGATGCACGAGGAGACCTTCGGCCCGGTCATCGGGGTGAGCCCGTACGACGACCTCGATTCCGCGATCGAGCTGGCCAACAGCACCCCCGCGGGTCTCGCGGCCTACGTGTACTCCGAGGACCTGAGCGAGGTGTTCGCCCTCGGCCGCCGCCTGGACTTCGGCAGCGTCGCGGTGAACAACGTCGACGCGGGCACGATCAACGCCCCCTACGGAGGGCGCAAGGGCAGTGGCTTCGGCTACGAGCACGGCCGGGAGGGCATGGAGGGATACCTCCAGATGAAGCACGTGCGGGTTCGTCACCGCAGCTGACCCCCACCGGCCGCCGGGAGCGGCTCGACGGCGAGCCGCCGGACCAGGGAGAGACGCATGACGACGTGTTTCATCGGAATCGATCTCGGGACGTCCGCCTGCAAGGTGCTCGCCCTCGACACGAGCGGGCAGGTGCTCGCCACCAGCGTGCGCGACTACCCGGTCGTGACGACCCGGCCCGGATGGGCGGAGCAGGACCCCGCGCTGTGGTGGCGGGCGACCGATGACGCGGTCCAGCAGCTGGTGGGTCGGCTGCCGGCCGGCGCCTCCGTGCGCGGGTTCGGCCTGAGCGGGCAGATGCACGGCCTCACCGCCCTCGACGATGAGCGCGAGGTGATCCGCTCGGCCATCCTGTGGAACGACCAGCGAGCGGCGCCGCAGTGCGCGGAGATCACCGAGCGGGCCGGCGGGTTGCCGGGACTGCTCGACCTGGTGCAGAACCGCATGCTGCCGGGGTTCACCGCCGGCAAGATCCTCTGGCTCCGTCAGCACGAGCCGATGTCGTTCAAGGGCATGCGGCACCTGCTCAACCCCAAGGACTTCATCCGCCTGCAGATGACCGGCGAGCTCGCCACGGAGGTCTCCGACGCATCGGGCACCGGGCTGTTCGACGTCCGCGAGCGCCGCTGGTGCAGCGACCTGTTGCGGCTGCTGGACATCCCGGAGGACCTCATGCCGCGGGTCGTCGAGTCGTCAGAGGCGACCGGCGCGCTGCTGCCCGAGGTGGCGCAGCGCTGGGGCCTGCCCGCGTCGACTCCGGTGTTCGGCGGTGGCGGGGACGCGGTGATCCAGACCACCTCGATGGGCATCATCGACGACGGCGCCATCGGCATCACGCTCGGCACGGCGGGCATCGTGGCGGGCGCGAGCGGCGCCTGCCCCGACGACATCGACGGCACCTTGCAGATCTCCTGCGGGAACGCGCCGGACCGCTGGCACGTGATGGGTGTGTCCCTGGTGGCGGGTGGCGCATTCCAGTGGCTGCGGGACATGCTGCGCACGCTCGTCGGGCCGCAGCTGGAGTACGGCAGCCTTGTGGAGCTGGCCCGGCAGGCACCACCGGGGTCCGAGGATCTGCTCTTCCTCCCCTACCTGCTCGGCGAGCGGTGCCCACACACCGCGCCCGACGCGCGCGGCAGCTGGGTGGGCCTGACCCCGATGCACTCGGCCGCCCATCTCTCCCGCAGCGTGCTGGAGGGCGTGCTGCTCAACCTGCGCCAGATCGTGGAGGTGTGCGAGTCCACGGGCCTGGACTGCACGCAGGTGCGGGTGTCGGGCGGGGCCACCGTCGAGCCGTTGTGGCTGCAGATGCTGTCCGACGTGCTGAACCGGGAGGTCGTCACGGTCACGGGTGCGGCCGAGGGCGGCGCTTACGGAGCCGCGCTGGTCGCCGGGGTCGGCACGGGTGATCTCGGAACGCTCGCCGACGCCGCGGGTCTCGTCCGGGAGACCTCCCGTTTCACCCCCGATGCCGGCAACGCCGAGGTCTACGAGCGGCTGTTCACCGTGCACCGCAGCCTCTACCGCACCCTGGAGCCCACCTTCGCCGAGCTCGCGGACGCACAGCGATGACGAATGTTCAGCGATGACGGATGTGCGGCGATGACGGATGTGCGGCGATGACGGGCGTGCGGCCACGCACCGAGCAGGACCGGGCCAAGGTCGCCGCCGGTGTGCACGCCCTGGACACCCAGGTCCGCAACGGGATGCTCCTCGGGCTCGGCTCCGGGACGACGTCCCACTGGTTCGTTCGCTCGCTCGCCGAGCGCGTGCAGGAGGGCCTGGAGGTGGTGGGGGTGCCCACCTCGACCGCCACCCGGGACCTGGC
The DNA here is from genome assembly GCA_036498885.1 of Pseudonocardia sp. Lineage (GTDB taxonomy): Bacteria > Actinomycetota > Actinomycetes > Mycobacteriales > Pseudonocardiaceae > Pseudonocardia. The sequence goes on along the minus strand of DASYES010000624.1, from coordinate 504 downwards.
GCTGGAGCTCGGCATCCGCCTCGCGGACCTGAACGACCTCCCCGAGCTCGACCTCACGATCGACGGCCCCGACGAGATCGACGGCGCGGGCAACATGATCAAGGGCGGTGGGGCCTGCCTGCTTTGGGAGAAGGTGGTGGCGCGGACCTCACACCGGATGGTGACCGTCTGCGACGACACCAAGATCGTCTCTACGCTGGGGCGGTTCCCACTGCCGGTGGAGGTCGTGCCGTTCGGCTGGGTCTCCACACGCCGGCATCTGGCCCGGCTCTTCGCCGAGCGTGGCCTCGGCCAGGTGCGGATCACGAACCGGATGCGGGACGGCGAGCTGTTGGTGACCGACAGCGGTCACTACATCCTCGATGCCCACCTCGAGGCGATTCCCGACGTCCCCGAGCTCGCCGCCGTCCTCAACGACATCCCGGGGGTGGTCGAGCACGGCCTCTTCGTCGGGATCGCGGACGCGATGGTGGTGGGTCACCCCGACGGGAGCGCGGAGGTGCG
>DASYES010000623.1:0-3771 GCA_036498885.1 Pseudonocardia sp. | reverse complement strand
TCCGCGGGGTACGAGGTGTCCGGCCGCTCTTGCGGCCGGCTGCGGCCTTGCCGGCGGCACGGGTGGCGCCCGACGCGGAAGTAGCGGTCCGCTTCAGGGTCGCTGTCGCGCCGGCGGCGTTCTTGCCGCCGCGGGCAGGTGCCGCCTTGCCCGTACGGGCCTGCGGCCGTGCCCGGCGTGGCGGTGGTGCCTCTTCCTCGTCCTCCTCCTCCGCCGGCGACGGGCCCTCGTCGTCGACGTCCGCGCGCTCGGCGTCCTCGTCGTCGACGTCCGCGCGCTCGGCGTCCTCGTCATCGACGTACTCGTCCTCGGCCTCCGCGCTCCTCTTGCGGCGCGGGACGCCGACGTCGCTGAGGGACTCCACCCGCTTGCCGACCCGGTCGGTGAGCGACTCCACCTGCCGAGCGGCCACCGCCAGCGCGGCACCCTTACCCGCCTCGAGCAGCCGGCCCCGTACCTCATCGGTGAGCCGCGCCAGCTCAGGGGAGCTGTTCAAAAGCTTCGTACCGGTTCGCAGTAATTCCCCGGGGCCCCCTGCCCGCCGCCCAGCGGCCATCCCGCCCAGCATCATGGCGAGCTTCATCTTTTTGGTCCGTCCGAGGAAGTAGCCGCCGATGACGCCGAGCGCTACTCGGGCTCCACACTTCACTGGATCTCCTCTGTCCGTGGTCGCGGTTGTCGGGTCCTCGACGCCTGGTGAATCGCGCGGTGTGACGCCAACTCGCCGAGACCATTTCTGCGCAATTCGCGCCCCTGACCACCGCCCCAGCGACTACCCCGGGTGAAGATCGCACACACGCCCGTCTGGCCTATTCGGAAGAATCACCCGGAAATTAAGCCGTTCGGCGTAGGCGACACCGCCGAGGGATGGCACCCTGCTGGCGCAACACGTTGTGGTCGGCCGCATTACCGTCACGTCGACAATGGACGGATCCGGCGACCACGGTGCCCGCGGTCGCCGGTGCGAGGTCCGCCGGCGACGCTCGCTCACCTGCGCGCCGTCGGGATCGACCGGATCACGTCGCCGCTCCGGCATTGCAGCCCGCCGGCCGGGCCGGGCGTCGACCTCGGTGCCGCCGAACGCGCCGCACCGATGCTGGACGGAGCATCGGGACCCCCGGCGGACGCAGTCGCCACTGCGCCGACCGCCGAAGGTCACGATGAGTCCGTCCGGAGCCATGCTCGGCATACCGCGTTTCGCCGTCAGCGCTGCGCCTGGTTGCTCGCTCGCACAGCCGCCCAGATGGCCACGGCGATCAGCGCGAGCAGGAGCAGGACGACGGTGACCGGGAGCAGGAGCAGCGCGAGCACCAGCGAGATGATGATCAGAGCCTTGACGCCGGGGCTCAGCGCCGCGAACGCACCCCGAATCGCGCCCCAGATCGGGCTGCGGCCCTGAAGTTTCGCCCGGAGGCCGCCGAGCAGTGCACTGACCGGGATCCCACCCCGGGCCGCGATCTCGTCGAAGCTCTCCGCCAAGGTCTCCACCTTGTCCAGCGCGATTCCGAGCGCCCGGTCGAGCAACGTGGCGAGCAGCGTGCGGAGGCTCGCCTTCAGCTCCTCCAGCGCCTCCTCGGTGGGGTTGGCAGTGATACCGGCGGGCGCCGCCGGCGCGGCCCGCCTCAACGTCTCGACCATCAGCCCCGGCCCCCTCCTCGGTCACTTCCCCGCACACGCAGAACTGCGTGACGCATGCTGCGACCGCTTCCGCCGCATACCCGTACCCCGATGCTTCTACCCGGTCCGGATGCGTCTCGCGGAACAGATCACGGCGGAGCGCGTATCGGCCCCGGATCCAGCGCAACCACTGGCCGGCCTATTTCCGGCAGATTCACACACTCGATTAACTCGCGACGTTTCTACGCTGGAGAGGGCTGCTGCGCCGGCTGTGGTCACCGAAGTGGACACTGGCTGACGTGTACATTCCCACCCACTTCGCCGCCGACGACACCGCTGTACGGGAACTGCTGTCCCGGCGACAGGCGGCCGATCTGATCACGATGACGGACCAGGGCATGCTGGCCACGTTCCTCCCACTCGTCTTCGACCCCGACGAAGGCGAGTACGGCGTCCTGCGCGGTCACGTGGCGCGCAACAACGACCAGTGGCGGCAGCGGCCGGTCGGTGAGGCGCTGGTGATCGTGCACGGTCCGGACGCCTACATCACGCCGAGCTGGTACGCGTCCAAGGCCGAGCACGGCCGCGTCGTGCCGACGTGGAACTACCTCACCGCCCACGTATACGGCGAGCTGCGGACGCACGACGACCCCGATTGGCTCGACGCGCACGTCCGAGGGCTGACCGCGCTGCAGGAAGCGGCCGAGCAGGCACCGTGGTCGGTCGACGACGCGCCGGCGGCGTTCGTGGCCGGGCAGCTGCGCGCGATCGTCGGCGTCGAGCTGGTGATCAACCGCGTGGAGGCGAAGGTGAAGATGAGCCAGAACCGCCCACCGGCCGATGTCGACGGCGTGGTGGTCGGGCTCCGGGCCCGCGGCGACGCCGACACCGCCGCCGCGGTGCAGAACGCCAGCCGCCCGGTCTGAACGGACCGGGGCGGCAGGCGTCAGACCAGCGGTTCGCCGGCGTGCTCGATCTGGGTGCGGATGCTGAAACCCGGCTTCAGCATCATCGTCACCTCTGTGCGCTCCATCGCGTCGGCGAGGCGGTGGGCCTCGGCGGGCTCGAGCCGGAACCCGAGCAACACCCGCCGGTAGAACAGAGTGGGCGGCCCCGCGTCCAGCGTGACCACCACCGCGATGTCGCCCGGATCGCCGTCGCGCTCCAGGTGGGTGCGCACCGTCATCGCGCTGCACGCGGCGAGCGACGCGGCGAGCAGCTCCAGTGGAGTTGGGCCCTCCCCGGGGCCGTCGTCGGCGTGGTCGGCCATCACCTCGTGCGGGCCGAGCCGTACCTCTACCGCCCGCCGTTCCGTGGCCGCCAGCCGCGCGTCCGCCGATGCGAGAGGCACCTGCATGGTCATCTCGGCAGTATCGTCTACGGCTGCTCGGTGATCGGAAGCCGTACCCGGAATCGCGTGTCTCCGGGCTCCGACTCGACGGCGAGATCGCCGTGGTGACGCGTGACGATCACCCGGTAGCTGACATCGAGGCCGAGCCCGGTGCCCCGGCCCACTGGCTTCGTGGTGAAGAACGGCTCGAAGATCCGCTTCCGGACCTCGGGCGGGATCCCCGGGCCCGTGTCACCGATCTCGATGAGCACGCAGTCCTCCGCCCGTGAGGTGCGCACCGTCAGCGTGCCGGACCCGTCCATGGCGTCGATGGCGTTGTCGATGATGTTGGTCCAGACCTGGTTGAGCTCGGCGGGATAGGCCGGGATCAGCGGCAGCGATCGGTCGTAGTCCTTGACGATCTCGATCCCCTTCGCCTCCCCGAGCTTGCGCCCGAACATCACCAGGGTGGCGTCGAGGCCCTCGTGCACATCGATGAAGCGGTGCGGGGCCCGATCCATCTGAGAGTACTGCTTCGCCGCGAGCACGAGGTTGGAGATCCGCGTGGTGGCGTCGAGGATCTCGCGCAGCAGGCTCTCTGTCTCCACGGTGTAGGCGAGCCAGCGGATCGCGCCCTCGAGCGTGGTCTCGTTCGTGGCCGTGTGCACGGCGTCCAGGTCCTCGATGCCGAGACCGCCGCCGACGAAGACGGGTGCCAGGTCCCAGCTGCCGTCGATGCCGTGCTCGTCGAGCCAGTCGCCCAGTTCGTCCTCCCGATCGGAGGCCTCTAGAGCTGAGAGCGCAGGTGCGTTGCGGACCTTCTT
>DASYES010000622.1:0-2887 GCA_036498885.1 Pseudonocardia sp. | reverse complement strand
CGGCGGTTCGGCGTCGGGCGCGTCCTCGGTGGTCAGGTGGTGGAAGACGGTGCCGGGCGTGGGCACCACCCGGTTCGGAGACAGCGCGTTCACGGCGATCCCGTCGGCGTAGAGCTCAGCCGCGAGACCGGTGGAGAACCGCTCCAGGGCGGCCTTGCACATCCCGTACACCGTGCCGCCACGAGACGCCCGGCCGGTCGGCGGGAGCTGCGGATGGATGGCGGCGCGCGAGGAGATGTTGAGGATCGTGCCGGCGCCGCGCTCGCGCATGCCGGGCAGCACCAGCTGCGCGAGGTGCATCGGCGCCTTGACCTGCACCTCGAACATGAGATCGACGCGTTTGGCGGTGAAGTCGGCGACCGGGGTGAACCAGGTGACGGCGGCGTTGCTCACCAGGATGTCCACCGGCCCGTGCTCGGCGGTGACCCGCTCCACGAGCGCCACGCGATCATCCGCGCGCGACACGTCGGCCGCGACGGCCTGTGCCGTGCCGCCGGCGGTCTCGATGGCGGCGACCGTGTCGGCGAGCGACCCGGCCAGCGGCGAGCTGCCGGGCTCGAGCGTGCGCGCCGTCGCGATCACTGTGGCGCCCTCGGCCGCGAACCGCCTGGCGATCTCCGCGCCTATCCCGCGGCTCGCCCCCGTGACGAGCGCGATCTTGCCGTCGAGCACACCCATGTCCACCCACTCCTCATCTGGTCGGGGCCGTCGTCGCGGCCCTCCGGCTGATGGCATGCACCTGACGCCCGACGGTGGAGGCGACCAGGCAGAGCACCGACATCACCGCCATCAACCCGAAGGCCCACCGGTAGCCGGTGACCAGGTCCTCCAGTGCTTCCGGCGAGACCTGCGACAGCGAGCCGTCGAAGAGCTGCGGGCGCAGGGCGACCGGCAACGGCGCGGCCACCAGCGTGAGCGCCACGGCCGTGCTGATCACCACCCCGGAGCTCTGCGCCATCAGCCGCACCGCGTTGGTGATCCCGAGCCGGTCGGGCGGCAGGTCCTGCAGCATCGCCGTGCTGTTCGCGGGGATGAACGCGCCCGATCCGATCCCGAGCACCACGACGGCGCCGATCAACACGGGGTACGGGGTGTCGACGGAGATCGTGAGCAGCAGCAGGATGACGCCGGCCAGCGAGATCGCGCACGCGGCCACCGCCACCGTGCGCGGGGCGATGTGGCGCAGCAGCGCCCCGGCCAGCGGCGCGGCGATGATCGACGCAACGGCAACCGGCAGCACCTTCAGCCCCGCCTCTGCCGGGGTGTCGCCGGCGACGGCCTGGAAGTACAGCCCCATCAGCAGCACGACGGCGAACCGCGACACCGTCGCGAGGAATCCCGCGAGCGTGCCGATACCGACCACCGGGTCGCGAAACGTCCGCAGGTCCACGACGGGTTCGGCGACCCTGCGCTCCACGAGCAGGAACGCCGGCACGGCGAGCACGAAGACCGCGAGGCAAGCGAGGATGAGCGGGTCGTCCCAACCGGACGTCCCGACCTGGGACAGCGCGAGCAGCAGCGCTCCGAGCCCGAACAGGACGAGCAGGTTGCCCAGCGGGTCGATCCGCAACCGCTCACGGCGGCGCGGGACGCGCTCCATCACCCGCAGCCCCCAGAGCAGGCACACGACACCGACGGGCACATTCGACCAGAACGTCCACTGCCAGCCGACCTCGGTGGCCAGCAGGCCGCCCAGCGTCGGGCCGAGCAGCTGGGCCAGCGAGAACGACGCCATGTAGATGCCCAGGCCCTGCCCCAGCAGCCTGCGCGGGAACGCCGCGGTGACCAGAGCGGCGCTGTTCGTGATGAGCATTGCCGAGCCGATGCCCTGCACCACCCGGCAGGCGACGAGCAGCCCGACCGACGGGGCGAACCCGGCGAGCAGGCTCGCGGCGGTGAACAGCGCGACGCCCGTCATGTACATCGGACGCCTGCCGAAGAGGTCGGCCAGCCGCCCGAAGAACACCATCAAGGAGACGTTCGTGAGCTGGTAGGCCAGCAGGATCCACGTGGTCTCGAACACGCTGGCGTCGAAGCTGCCCACGATCGCCGGGAGCGCGATCGTGAGAGAGCTGTTGTTGAGCCCGCTCATCAGCGACGCAAGGCAGACCACCGACAACACGCGCCAGGCATAGCGCGACCGAGCGCGGTCGTCGGCGGTCTGCTCCGTTTCGCCGGGGGTGTCGACGCTGGTCCCCCTGGAACCGTTCACAGGCCGATCGACACCGCCAGCCGCTCACGGTGGAACGCCGGGTCGCCGAGGAAGAGCTTCGTGGCCGCCGCCCGCTTGAAGTACAGGTGGGCGTCGTGCTCCCAGGTGAACCCGATGCCGCCGTGGATCTGGATGTTCTCGGCGGCCGCGGCGAAGAACGCGTCGGAGCAGTAGGCCTTGGCGAGGCTCGACACCGCCGGGACCTCGTCGGAGTCGCGCGCCACGGCCCACGTGGCGTAGTAGGCGGCCGCCCGCGCCGACTCCACCTGCAGCAGCACATCGGCTGCCTTGTGCTTGAGCGCCTGGAAGCTGCCGATCGGGCGGTCGAACTGCTTGCGGACCTTCGCGTACTCCACGGCCATCTCCAACGCGCGCTGCGCCCCGCCGACCTGCTCGAGGGCGAGCGCGACCGCGGCCCGGTCCAGCGTGCGCCGCAGCGTGGAGCCGGCGGCGCCGTCGGTGCCGACCAGCCGCGCCGGCACCTCCGCGAAGTCCAGGCGAGCCAGCCGGGACGTCTGGTCGAGGGTGGGCAACGCCGTACGGGTGAGGCCCGCGGCCTCGGCGTCGACAGCGAACAGCGACGGTCCCGCGGCGGTGCGGGCCGCCGCGAGAACCAGTCCGGGCAGGTGCCCGTCCGGCACCTGATCGACGCTGCCACGCAGCACCCAGCCGTCT
>DASYES010000621.1:0-3534 GCA_036498885.1 Pseudonocardia sp. | reverse complement strand
GTACGCAACGGTCGCCGCGGCCCTGGCACGGATGCGAATACCCGCCCAGAGATCCTGAGCGGGCGATCGTTGCGGCAATCTTGACCCGATCCGCCGGCCCCAGGAGTGTTGCCGCGTGGACGCGGATGTCGCTGATGTCATCGTGGTCGGAGCGGGCCTCACCGGTCTCGTCGCCGCAGCCGAACTGGCCGATGCAGGCAAACGGGTGGTGCTGCTCGACCAGGAACCCGACTCCGGGCTCGGCGGGCAGGCGTTCTGGTCGTTCGGTGGCCTGTTCCTCGTCGACTCCCCCGAGCAACGCCGGATGGGCATCCGCGACTCCTTCGACCTCGCGATGCAGGACTGGCTGGGCACAGCGGGTTTCGACCGTGGCGTCGACGACCCGGCGGGCGAGGACTTCTGGGCCCGCCAGTGGGCCACCGCCTACGTGGACTTCGCGGCCGGGGAGAAGCGGGCCTGGCTGCACGCGCAGGGGGTGCGCTGGTTCCCCATCGTGGGCTGGGCCGAGCGGGGCGGCTACCTGGCCGACGGGCACGGCAACTCCGTGCCGCGCTTCCACATCACCTGGGGCACCGGGCCGGGCGTGGTGGCCCCGTTCGAGCGCCGGGTGCGCGAGGCAGCGGCGAAGGGGCTCGTGGAGCTGCGCTTCCGGCACCGCGTGGACGGCCTGACCGTCACCGGCGGCGTGGTCGACGGAGTACGTGGCGCCCTCCTCGAACCGAGCACCGCCGCGCGGGGAACGGCGAGCTCACGCACCGAGGTCGGCGAGTTCGAGCTACACGCCCAGGCGGTGATCGTGACCTCGGGCGGGATCGGTGCCGACCACGACCTCGTGCGCGCCTATTGGCCGTCCCGGCTGGGCCCGGCACCGCGGCACATGATCTCCGGCGTGCCCGAGCACGTCGACGGCCGGATGCTCGCGATCAGCGAGCGCGCGGGCGCCCGACTCGTGAACCGCGACCGGATGTGGCACTACACGGAAGGCGTCCACAACTGGGACCCGATCTGGGCGCGCCACGGGATCCGCATCCTCGCCGGGCCGTCGTCGCTCTGGTTCGACGCGCGGGGTCGGCGCTTCCCCGCCCCGAACTTCCCCAGTTTCGACACCCTCGGCACGCTCAAGGCGATCACCGACACGGGTTACGACCACTCCTGGCTGGTGCTCACCCAGAAGATCATCGAGAAGGAGTTCGCACTCTCGGGCTCGGAGCAGAACCCCGACCTGACCGCGAAGGACATCAGAGCGACGCTGGGCCGGATCCGGCCGGGCGCGCCGGCACCGGTCGCGGCGTTCACGAACAAGGGTGTCGACTTCGTCGTCGCCGACACGCTCGCCGAGCTCGTTGCGGGCATGAACAAGCTCGGAGCGATCCGCGACCCGGGAGACGCCGAGACCACGGACCTCGATGCCGGTGGGCCGCTGATCGACCTCGCCGACCTGGAGCGGCAGATCGTCGCCCGGGACCGAGAGATCGACAACCCCTTCACGAAGGACATGCAACTCGCCGCCATCCATGCCGCCCGCCGCTACCGCGGCGACCGGCTGTCCCGGATCGCGACGCCGCACAAGATCCTCGACCCGCGGAACGGCCCGCTGATCGCCGTGCGCCTCGCCATCCTCACCCGCAAGACGCTGGGCGGGGTGCAGACGGACCTGACGGGCCGGGTGCTGGGCGCCGGCGGCGAGCCCGTGCCCGGCCTGTACGCCGCGGGGGAGGTCGCCGGATTCGGCGGCGGCGGGGTGCACGGGTACAGGTCGCTGGAGGGGACGTTCCTCGGCGGGTGCCTGTTCTCGGGCCGCCAGGCCGGTCGTGCGGCCGCGATCTCGACCGGCTGACCGCCGAGCTCCCCGGGCGCTAGGCCGTGATCACCGCTCGGCGCGCCCGAGCTACCCCTGCCCGTGATCATCGCGAGCCGCGTAGCGATTGCAGGCGCCTCGTCGACCACCCTGGTGTGGCGGCGTCGACGACAGGGACAGGTATGAGCGATCGCTCGCTCCGGAAGCGGCCCGGCCGTGCCGCTCCGCTCACGGCAGCCGCGCTGGGTGCGGGTGATGGCTTGCTGCTGATCGGGTTCGCCACCGCGGCCATGCTGCGCAGCGGTGCCGACAACCTGGCGCCGTCGGCGATCGCCCTGCTCAGCGGGCTGGTGCTGCTGTGGGGCGCCGTGGCGATGACCCGGAGGATCCCGATCGGCCGGGTGCTGCTGTCCGTCGCGGCCGTCGTCGTCGCGGTCGGCCTGGTGGTCCTGCTCGTCCTGAAACCACCGATGTCCGGCCTGCTCGTCGACGTCGTGACGGGCGCGGTCCTCGTCGGGCTGCAGACAGTGATCGTCGCCTGCGCACTCAGCCGGTCGACGCTGCTGTGGATCGTGGGCGCGCCGGACTCCCGCCGTCGTCGGTGACGTGCGGCGCACCGGCGCCCAGACGGGTGGCGAGCGCGGCCGCCAGCAGATACAGCGCAGCCTGCACCTGCAGAGCGACGGTCAGGCCCGTTCCGGTGCCGACAAGGCCTGCCAGGAGCATCCCGAGGGCCTGCACCCCGCCGAAGACGGCGAAGAAGGTGCTCATCACCCGCCCCCTTGTCGCTTCCGGGGCATGCGCCTGCAGGAGTGCGACCAGACCGCTCATCGCAGCCAGGCCGGGGATCCCGGCCGCGATGAAGAGGCCGACATAGACGCCGAAGGCTGTGGTCACCGCAGGCGCGTTCCACGTCAGGAGTGAGACGAGACCGAACACCGCCAGGGAGATCGCGACGAGGCGGGGAACCCCCGACCTGCTCACGAGACCGAGTAGCGCACCACCCGCGATCGCGCCGACAGCCTGCACCCCGCGAAGCACTCCGACATCGGTCTCGGTGCCATGCAGGTCCCGGAACACGAAGAGCACGAACAGCACGACGAACGCACCCTGTGCGAGCGCCATGCACGCGGTGACGCCCATCGCCCGTCGCAGGGTGGGCACCTTAGCCACAACGGCGATGCCGTCGACCCAGTCACGGAAGAGCCGCACCCGAGCAGCCGCTGCAGGGCGGCCGGTGCCCCGGCAGCCGGGCACGAACAACGCGGCAGCGGCGAGGAAGGTGGCTGAATCGGCGAGAAGCACCAGGTCGATGCCACCCAGTGCGAGCGCGAGCCCACCGACCGGCCCGCCCACGAGCCGGGCGGTGCTCGAGAGAACCGCCATCAGCTGGTTGACGGCCATGAGATCACCGACGGGCACGAGCGAGGCGGCAGTCGCCGTGCGGCACGGCTCGATGATCGTCCCGAGCACCGATTCGGCAACCACGACGACGTAGACCAACCACAGGTCGGCGGCCGAGTCGACCAGGAGCAGCGGCAGCAGAACAAGAGCCTGTAGAACGGCCACGCCGGACATCAGTCGCCAGGGATCGACGCGGTCGATGAGCACCCCCGCGAGCGGACCGACCAGCACGGTGGGCAGGAGCTCGAGGGCGAACACGGCAGCCGTGATCAGCGGCGAGCCACTGAGCTGCAGGACGAACACCGGCAGGGCGATGAAAAGCATCCAGTCGC
>DASYES010000620.1:0-3377 GCA_036498885.1 Pseudonocardia sp. | reverse complement strand
GAGGAGTACACCGACGCTGACGCGGCGGTGGCGCACAACCAGCACTGCGCGGTGCTCCTGCAGGGGATCGCGGAGCTTGCGGACATGACTGCCGTCCATCTCCACGGAGAGGTGGGACCGGATCTCGAGAAGTGGGCGATGGAGCGCTCCTTCGCGCACGTTCATCGCCCACTGCGGCTGGTGCCGTAGGGCCCACGAGAGCGCGTGAGTGCAGAGGGGTGAACATCTTGTGTCAATGAAACATTGACGCCAACAAATCGTCCCCCTTTCATTGACCACCCGAAAAGCCCAGCTCAGAACCGAACACGCCGACGCCGGCCGGCGTCAGGTCACGGACTGTCGTGGGGGAGAGCCGCGTGGCACGATCGATTGGCCTATCGGGCGGCCGAGGGAGCCTCGCCGCCTGCTGCCCGGACTCGTAGGGCGGTGCGCGCCGGACGTCCGGGTTCACCGTCGTCTCACGCACGCCGGAGTGGGATGGCGTGGTGAGTGTGCAGGAGTCCGTCCCCAGCCCCGCCCACGAAGGTGAGCGGCTCGAACGCGTCGTCTTCGAGATCAAGCGCGTGATCGTCGGCCAGGACCGGCTCGTCGAGCGGATGCTCGTCGGCCTGCTGGCCAAGGGCCATCTGCTGCTCGAAGGTGTACCGGGTGTCGCGAAGACGCTCGCGGTCGAGACCGTCGCGAAGGTCGTCGGCGGCAGCTTCGCCCGGTTGCAGTTCACCCCCGACCTCGTGCCCGCCGACATCCTCGGTACGCGCATCTACCGGCAGGGCCGTGAGGAGTTCGACGTCGAGCTCGGGCCCGTCGTGGCCAACTTCGTGCTCGCCGACGAGATCAACCGCGCGCCGGCGAAGGTGCAGTCGGCGATGCTCGAGGTGATGGCGGAGCGGCATCTCTCGATCGGCGGCAGGACGTTCCCGATGCCCGATCCGTTCCTCGTGCTGGCCACGCAGAACCCGATCGAGAACGAGGGTGTCTACCCGCTTCCGGAGGCGCAGCGCGACCGGTTCCTCTTCAAGATCATTGTCGAGTATCCGGGCGTCGAGGAGGAGCGGGAGATCGTCTACCGGATGGGCGCGGAACCGCCCGTCGCGCACCAGGTGATCGATCCGGCGGAGCTCCAGCGGCTGCAGAAGGTGGCCTCGCGGGTGTTCGTGCACCACGCACTCGTGGACTACGTCGTGCGGCTCGTCGTGGCCACTCGCCTCCCGGCCGAGCACGGCCTCACCGACATCGCAGGCTGGGTGTCCTACGGTGCCTCGCCGCGCGCCACCCTGGGCATCGTGGCCGGGGCACGCGCGCTCGCGCTGGTGCGCGGCCGCGACTACGTGCTCCCGCAGGACATCCTGGACGTCGCTCCCGACGTGCTGCGCCACCGGCTGGTGCTGTCCTACGACGCCGTCGCCGACGGCGTTCCGATGGACCACATCATCTCCCGGGTGCTGGCCACCGTTCCGTTGCCGCAGGTCACTGCCCGGCCTCAGCACGATCCGGGCGCGCCCTCGGCGCCGTACAGCCCGGCCGGCAGCTCGACGTGACAGCTGCGCAGCCCACTGCCGAGCCGACGCGGCGGCCGCCGATCGCACCGCCGTCGTTCCGGGACGGGCGGATCGAGGCAGCGCTGCGGACGCTGGAGCTGGCCGTGCGGGGGCGGCTCGACGGGCTGCTGCAGGGCAACCACCTCGGCCTGGTCCCCGGCCCGGGCAGCGAGCCGGGCGAGGCTCGCAGCTACCAGCCCGGCGACGACGTCCGGCGCATGGATTGGGCCGTCACCGCCCGCACCACCGTGCCGCACGTGCGGGAGACGGTGGCCGATCGAGAGCTGGAGACATGGGTCGTACTCGACCTGTCGCCGAGCCTGGACTTCGGCACGGCGGCCTGCGAGAAGCGCGACCTCGCGATCGCAGCGCTTGCCGCCGTCACCCACCTCACCCGGGGTGGAGGCAACCGGATCGGTGTGCTTGTCAGCACGGGGGCGCAGACGGTCCGCATCCCCGCTCGCGGTGGACTCGGACACGCCCGCGGGATGCTGCGTCGCGTCGCCCGCACCGAACGAGCCCCCGATGGCACCCGTGGCGACCTGGCGGCGGCGATCGAGCAGCTGCGCCGTCCGCCGCGACGCCGTGGCCTGGCCGTCGTCATCTCCGACTTCCTCGGCGAACCCGATTGGGAACGTGCGCTGCGTGCGCTCTCGAATCGGCACGACCTGCTGGCCGTCGAGGTGCTGGACCCACGGGAACTGGAGCTGCCCGACGTCGGCACGGTGGTGCTCGCCGACCCCGAGACCGGACGTCAGCGCGAGGTCGTGACGAGCCCACTGCTGTGCCGGGAGTTCGCGGCCGCGGCGGCCGACCACCGGGAGCGGGTGGCGGCTGCGCTACGCCGTTGCGGCGCCGCGCATCTCACGCTGCGCACCGACTCGGACTGGATCGCGGACATCGTGCGGTTCGTCCTGGCTAGGAAACGTGCCTGGTCGGGGGGTGGCCGGTAGATGTTCACCCATCCCTGGTGGCTGCTGCTGCTCATCATCGTGGGCGCGCTCGCCGCCGGGTACGTGCTGCTGCTGCGCAGGCGCAGGCGCGACACCGTCCGCTTCACCAACCTCGAGCTGCTCGACCGGGTGGCCCCGAAACGTCCGGGCTGGTACCGGCACGTCCCGGCCGCGGCGATGATCCTGGCGCTGGCGGTTCTCAGCATCGCGCTGGCAGGGCCCCAAGCCGAGGCACGGGTACCCCGTAACCGGGCCACGGTGGTGCTGGTGATCGACGTCTCGCTGTCGATGCAGGCCACGGACGTCGAACCGAGCAGGCTCGCCGCAGCACAGGAAGCCGCGAAGGCGTTCGCCGATCAGCTGACGCCCGGGATCAACCTCGGGCTGGTGTCGTTCGCGGGCACGGCCGCGGTGCTCGTCTCGCCGACGGTGGACCGGGAGCCGGTCAAGCGCGCGGTGGACGGGTTGAAGCTGTCGGAGTCGACCGCCACCGGCGAGGCGATCTTCGCCGCGATGCAGTCGGTGGAGACGTTCTCGCAGGCCATCGCCGGTGCGGCAGCGGATGGTCCGCCGCCCGCGCGGATCGTGCTGATGAGTGACGGCAAGCAGACGGTGCCCGGTGGCGTGATGCCGGAGGAGGAGCCGCGCGGCTCGTTCACGGCGGCACGTGCGGCGGCGGAGGCCGGGATACCGGTCTCCACGATCTCCTTCGGCACCGACTACGGCTCGATCGAGATCAACCCCGGCGAGCGCACACCGGTGGCAGTGGACGACGCGTCGATGCGGAAGATCGCCGAGCTGTCCGGCGGACAGTTCTTCACGGCGGCCACCGAGGACGAGCTACGGCAGGTGTACGCCGAGCTCGGCGAGCAGATCGGTTACGAGG